>JAGGSM010000275.1 GCA_021159105.1 Candidatus Bipolaricaulota bacterium | reverse complement strand
CCGAATATGGGTGGCTCATACTCTACCACGGGATCAAGAACATGCCCGGTGGCCCGATATATCGCGTCGGCGCTGCGCTCCTCGATCTTGATCAGCCACACCGCTTACTTGCCCGGACGCGGCATTGGCTGTTCGGCCCGGAGGAACCCTACGAGAGGACCGGTGATGTGCCAAACGTCGTCTTCCCGTGCGGAGGGTTCGTGCGCGGGGACGACCTGTGGGTCTACTACGGGGCGGCCGACTCCTCGATATGCCTGGCGACCGGGAATATCCATGATATTCTGGATGTTGTACGTGCCGATCCCGTAGATTCTCACTGATGGGAGTGGAGGACCGCCTGCGCGGCGATATCGATCGCCTTATCCACGTAGCGCTGGCTGCGGTCAGCCCGGAGGCCTGCCTGAGGCGGGCGATCCACCTCAATGGCGACGTACTCAGCGTCGCCGGAGAATCGATCGATCTGTCACAGATCCAACGCGTCATCGTTGTTGGGATGGGGAAGGCCTCCGCCAGGATGGCCGCGTCGCTCGAGATGACAATCGGTGAGCGAATCGATGACGGGCTTGTTGTCACTGCCGATGGGTACAGGGTTCCAACTGAGAGAGTAAAGGTCGTCGAGGCGTCTCACCCCGTCCCGGACGAGCGCGGCCTGGCCGCTGCCCGCCAGATCGCGCAACTTGCCGATAGCGCGGGGGAGAATGATCTGGTGATCGTCCTCATCTCTGGTGGAGGGTCGGCGCTTCTCACCTACCCCGTCGATGATGTCGAGCTCAGCGAGCTCGCTGAAACAAACGAGCTTCTTCTACGCTCGGGGGCGACGATTCAGGAGATCAACACGGTCCGCAAGCACCTCTCACAATTGAAGGGAGGCAGGCTTGCATCGCGCGCCTTTCCCGCTGCGGTCGTTTCTCTGATCCTCTCCGATGTAGCTGGCGATCCACTCGATGCGATCGCCTCCGGGCCAACGGTCCCCGACCCGACGACCTACGACGATGCGGCGCGAATCATGCTTGGCCACAAATTGTGGGATGAGGTCCCTCTTGCGGTGAGATCTCACATCGATAAGGGCAGAAGTGGCGATGCCCCAGAGACGCCGAAGTCGGGGAATGAAGTCTTCTCTCGTGTGACAACGGCCATCATCGGCTCGGGCACGGATGCCGCCGAGGCCGCACTGAACGAGGCAAAAGTGCTCGGCTACCACTCGTTGCTCCTCACGACGACGCTTCAGGGAGAAGCGCGCGAAGTTGGCAATGTCCTTTCCTCCATCGCCCGAGAGGAAGTACTCCACGAGCGCCCCTTGCCGCTTCCCGCTATGATCGTGGCTGCCGGCGAGACGACAGTTACGCTCACCGGAGCTGGAAAGGGAGGGCGCAATCAGGAACTGGCCCTTTCCGCGGCTATTGGCATTGAGAGGCTCTCCGGCGTGGCGATCGCCTCCGTTGGAACGGACGGCCGCGATGGGCCGACCGACGCTGCCGGCGGAATCGTCGATGGTGAGACGATCGTAAATCTACGCGCGCAGGGTATCGATCCCAACGAAATGCTGGCGGAGAACGACTCCTACCATGCCCTCGCCAGTGTCGGGGATCTCATCACTACCGGCCCCACCGGGACGAACGTCGCGGATCTGTGCCTAATCCTTGCAGGGAAATAGGACTAGCAATTTCGGACAGCGGTTGAGCTGTTAGTGACAGACTGGTATTATGACTTTATTATGGCGATCACGATAAAGGATATAGCCAAAAGGGTGGGGGTTGCCCCCTCCACCGTCTCTCGAGCCCTGAATGGCAGGGGGAGGATGAGTTCTCTTACCCGAGAGAAGATCAGACAGGTCGCCCAGGAACTTGGCTACTACCCGAATATGCTTGCCAAGGGGCTTACCACCAGAAAAACCGGCAGTGTTGGAGTGGTAATCGATAGAAGGCATATACCTGTCGAGAGATCGTTTTATAGTGCAATCATCGAGGCAATTGAGTCTACAGCAACCCCTCATGGTTACCATGTTATCTTCGCCACCTTGAAGAATCATTCCTCCTTAAAAATGGTTAAAGAGAGAAAGGTGGACGGAGTAGTCCTCATAGGGACTGATATCAGTGATGAACTAGCATCGCCTTTGCTAGAGGAAATCCCAGTTGTTTTAGTAGATAATCATCTACAAGGGGTGGATTCCGTTGCTGTGGACAACGTTGGGGGGGCATACAGGGCGGTCGAGTATCTGATCGAACTAGGGCATCGGAAGATTGGGTTTATTACCGAGACCATGAGGGACCTGAGCTTTCGGGAACGGTTTACAGGGTACCAGGAAGCCCTGAAGAAGCACGGGATCAAGCTTGATGAGCAGCTGATCGCCGAGGGGGGACGTCAACGAGGATCCGGCTCTATCGCGATAGAAGAACTCTTTGATGGGAAAATTCTCCCTACGGCAATCTTCGTTGCAAATGATTATACAGCGGTTGAAGTTATTTGGGCAATAAAGGCAGCTGGCCTCAAGGTCCCAGAGGATATCTCTGTTGTTGGATTCGATGATAATGATATTGCTCGCATTGTTGAGCCGCTGCTTACAACTGTCCATGTCCCGCGGAAGCGTATGGGAGAGGAAGCATTCAGAAGGCTCCTTGCGTTAATCGGCGATTCCACATTGCCCCCAACGAAAATCGTATTCCCCACTGAGCTTGTGATCCGCGACTCATCTGGATACAAGGCAAGATCGACGTCCTAATTGGGGTTGACAAGCTTCTATATTAGTGGTAGACTGAGCTTATTGCGCAACCGGTTGCTCAAGTGGCGGCAAAGAGGAGGTGATGGTACTGTCAAGTTTTCAATCTTGGGGACTGGAAAGCACAAAAAAGGAGGTAAGAGAAAAATGAGAAGAGTTACTTCGTGGTGGAGGACAGCAACACTGCTCGGACTTGTTGCCGTCCTCTCTTTTTCCATGTTGGCGTACGCTGCTCCGCAGAAGATCACAATCATGGTTAAGGATAAGGATGACATTGGCCGCTGGCAAGTGGCCGTGGAACGGGCGAGCCAGGCTGATCCAGCGCTCAAGGGCTTTACCATCGTTTATGAGACGCCACCGGATGTGAACGTGGCTTTCTTTGCCGAGTTTGGCGCAAAGGACGCCCCGGATATCGTCTCTATCGATTCCTTCGAAGTGCCGTCGTGGGCTGAAGCGAAATATCTATATGATATTACCGATCAAGTCGAAGCATGGGACGGCTGGGCTCAGTATCCAACTTCGTTGCAGGAGATCGTGAAGGACCAAGGTCGGGTATACGCGCTACTAAAACAAACCGATGTGAGGATCGTCTTCCTGCGAAAAGACCTCCTCCCTTATGCCCTGGGAAGCCAGTGGCAACCGCTCTCTTGGGGAGAACTCCTTAGCATGGCGAGAAGTCTGAAGGCAACCGGGATGGAATACCCCCTTGCCATCCAATCAGGGAGGAACTGGGGTGAGAGCACTGCTATGCAGGCCGTCCTCCCGTTGCTCTACGGAGCAGGCGGGGTTCTCTACAATCAGGAGAAGGGCAAGTGGGTTGTTTCAAGCAACGCCTACATGGACGTTTTGGACTTCTACGAGACGATCTACAAAGAAGGGCTTGCTAACCCTGATGTGCCGACGGTTGCTAGCCCATGGATGACGGCACGTAGCGACTTCCAGGCTGGGAAGACCGCTATTCTCTTCGATGGTCAATGGGCGTGGGGCGCTTTCAGGAGTGGTGGCAGTCTTGAGGTCCCGAATGCGGACTGCAACGTTGGCTTCATGAGAATCCCAGGGAAGGACGGAGGGTTCTCGACCTTCTCCGGCGGTTTCACCTGGGCAATCGCAAACAAGGGCCTTGACGTTCCCCCGGCTCACCCAAAGGAAGCTTTTGAGCTTATCTCTGCGTATTGCTCGCAGGAGGGGATAGCGGAACACGCTGTTGAGACCAACTCGGTCGCGCCAAGGCTCGATGCCGTTGATGTGCCAGAGTACGCTGCAGAGAAATACCTCAGTTGGTGCACCGCCGAGGTCTTGCCTTATACTCATTATAGGCCGGCCCTTTCGGAGTACCCGCAGGTCTCCGAACAGCTACGGCTCCTCGTCGAACGGGTAGCCACATTCAAGATGACTCCAGAAGAGGCCCTGTCTGAGTACGCCAAAGCAGTTGCTCAGATCGTCGGCGCTGATAATGTTGTGGACGAATTAGGTCTTCTTTAAGTGATTAAATAGGAGGCGGTAGGGGGCGCATATGCCGCCCCCTACCCTATTCACATGAAACGACGTGAGCGCATCGTTCTTGTTCTCTTTCTTCTTACCCCCTTACTTACCTATCTCATCTTCAGGCTTGCCCTTGTCCCCTATGGAATTTACTACAGTTTTACTGATATGTCTTATGTGGGAAGGAAAGCGTGGGATTGGGGGTTTGTGGGTTGGCAAAACTACCAACACCTGCTGAGTGACCCTGAGTTCTTGGAATCGTGTAAGAATTCGTTTATTTATGCGGTATTGTGCGGTTTAGTCGGGCAGTTCTGGCTGGGCTTCTTTATTGGGATGTTGATCTGGGAGGGGAAGCTTAAGGGTGGGATAAGGGGATGGCTAGCAACCCTCCTCAGTGGGATTGCTATAGCTGCTTGGGTGACCACCGATACTGCCGCAGGGTTTGAATGGTTTGCCATGTTTGCAAAGTCTGGAGGAATGGTCAACGGGTTCTTGGGCCTCTTTGGCGTGGGGCCAATCGAGTGGCTGAAGACAGGGGGCGGATGGCTGGGAATACCGACCGCGCTCTATGCCTTGATGATCGCAAATGTATGGAAGGGCACCGCCTTCTCTATGGTGATGTTCTCCACCGGGATGGAGGGGATCCCGAGAGAGATCTATGATGCGGTGAAGATCGATGGGGCGAATAGGTGGCAAGAGTATTTCTATATCACGATACCTTTATTAAGATACATGTTCCCATTTGTACTCCTAATGCTGTTTTCTGGATCGTTCAACCAATTCGGTTTTCTTTGGATCCTTGCCGGACGGGCATGGCCCCAGGCTAATATCGGAATCTACTCGTATATTGTGGCGTTTAGCCGGTTCCAAATAGGATATGGAGCTGCAATTGCGGTCGTTCTTGGGGTGATCTATCTGATTTTTGGTCTTCTGCAGCGAAAGCTACGTACAGAACCTGAGATTGTGACAGGGAAGTGAAAATGCAAGCATTTCATGGGACAAGGAAGACAACAAATACGGCTGCTTACTACCTCTTCATACTCCTGTTGATCGGGTTCTTTCTTGCGCCGCAGCTTTGGCTCGTTACAGAAGCCTTCGACCCAAACCCAGGGGTCTACATGAAGTTCTTTAAGCCAACCCTTGCTAACTTCGTAGATATATTCGCGGAGCATAACGCGGCCCTGTACCTCAAGAATACAGTGATTCTAGCTATCGAGAGCATGCTCTTCACCGTGCTCCTGGTTGTGATGGGAGGATATGCCCTCTCCCGACTCAAAGTTCCTGAGATATGGATCGTCGTATTTTGGGTGACTGCGATGATTCCTTTGATTACATTCCTGATACCGTACTACAAGTTTTTCCGTTCTCTAGGACTTCTGAATACTATTTTAGGATGTGCGATCGTTTTCACGGTGGGACGTATTCCCTTTTACGCCTGGATGATGAAGGACTTCTTTGACACGTTCCCGAAGGACTTGGAGGAGGCTGCGGCCATCGATGGGGCGAACAGACTACAGGTGTTTCTAAGAGTGGTTATTCCGCTCTCCCTGCCCCCCATAGGCCTCATTGCGGCGATGACATTCAGCATGGCCTGGGGCGACCTTCTCGCACCGATGGTCCTCCTCAACAAAGGCTCCGTCATGCCCTTGAGTGTGGGGATGTTGGCTGAGGCGCGTCCGGCGGTGGCGTGGGAGTTCCTCTGGAACCTCAAGGTTGTGACGCCCTTTTCAATCATCCATGCCCTTCCACCAGTGCTCCTTTTCATCTTCGCCCGGAAGTACACGAAAGGTTTCGCAAGCATGAGTTGAACATTCTTACAGAGAAGAGAGTAAAAAAAAGGAGACGACGGTCATGACACAAGCTGCATTAGAGAAGAGGCTTGCGGAGAAGGCAAAGGAACTGGCGAAGACCTACCAGAGCCTACGTACTCCCAAAACCGATGATATCTTTGCAAGACGCCATTATATAAGCCCGGATGATATCACAATTGATAATTATCTGAGGCGGAAGCCACTAGCTGCTTTCAACCCAGGCTCGCTCCTAAGAGGAGATAAGGTCTATATCTTTCCTCGCCTCATCTTCGACTACTACTCCTACACCTCCAGTATCGGGGTGTTCGAGATCGGGGTGGAGGAACTGATCGCTGGGGAAGTGAAAGTGCCGCTTAGAGCAAGAATCGTGCTTTGGCCCGAGAAGATATGGGAGTTCGGTCACGGATGCGAGGACCCGCGTGTCATGGCGGTAAACGAGGGGACATACATGCTCTACACCGGCTCGAAGAACTATCACCTAAGAGGACAGTTGATCAGGAAATCAGTGCTTGGGTTCGCGGAATTGGATCGATCACTCAACGTTCAGCGCAAGGGATACTTTACTACGGTCAACGGGGAAGAAAGCCTCGTGCTCTCCAACAAAGACAGTGCATTTATCGAGATTAACGGGGACAACACCACAATGCTCACTCGACCGATCGTCTCAGATCTCCCAGACCTGTGTTGGCGGGCTGAAGCCGACCTCGCGAAGCTCATGATCCCCGAAGCATCGCTCCAACCGGTCCTTGCCCCGGAGCCGTGGGAGTACAAGGTAGGTTGGTCAACGAATACCGTGCATCTTTCCCAAGATGAATACCTTGTTGGTTGGCACGGGGTCCTTCGTGAGGACTTCTCCTACCGCAATGGCCTAGCGATCGTGAATACAGAAGGTAAACTACAAGCGATATCCGACTATCTCTTGGCGCCAAAGGGACTCTCCGAGTGCTATGGGGATAGGTCCCTGGCGCTCTTTGGAAATGGGCTTGTGGTGTATAAGGATTATCTGATATGGATCGGCGGGGTATCGGATTATGGTATTGGGATCTTTGTCACCAAGATCGAGGAGGCACTGAGTAGACTCAGGGTGGTAAGGTGAACAGGCGCTTCGGCGTGGAACGGCTCAGCAAACTCGTAAGTGAGATAAAGCAGCTTCGCCAGCGTTTGCCGCTTGTGGAGCAGGGAGTAGTCCCAGCCGATGGCCCAGAGGGCAAAGTGAAGCTCATCCGTGTGTGGGAGCCAGAGGAGGAATGGGAACGGCCCGGGACGTTCCCAACGTGGCCTTCAGTTGCGGTCAAGTGATGACAGACGATACACTCTACCTTCACTGCGGTGCCGCCGGAACGGTAACCAGCATGGCAACGGCAGATAAGGAACAGGTGCTTGCTTTTCGTAGAGCGTGAGAAAGGAGGTTCTTTTGCATCGCATCCGCCTGACCGAACGCAAAATCGCCCGTCGCTTGGAACTGGTCGAACCGCTCGTCTACCGGAGACACCAGCCTCTACCACCCTTTCGCTTTCATGCCGGCGATGAGTCTCTCGTCGCCATGGATGTGGACGACGACACCTGGCCGATCATAGAACCGGGAGCTTGCTGGGGTAAACAAGGCCAGAATTTCACCCTGCGCACCACTTTCGTCCTCCCCGCCCATTGGCAATCACCCGTAGCGCTTTTCTTGCCCCTCGGAGATGCTCATCAGTTCGTCCATCCCGAAGCGCTGGTCTACATCGACGGTCAGGCTTATCAAGGCATCAATAGCCGTCACCAGGAGCTTCTACTGCCATCCCTCTGGCACGACGGCGCTACGCACCTGTTAGCCTTACATGGTTGGATCGGCACAGGAAGGGAGCCTGTCGTGATGGGCCAGCCGGAAATCGTGCAAATTCACCAACCCACTCGCGATTTCGTAGCCGCGGCCCGCGTGGCGCTGGGCGTGCTCAGGGAGCTGGATGAAAACAACCCCACCCGAGCGCGCCTGCTGGATGCCCTGGACGAGGCGTTCCTTCACCTCGACATGCGGGAGCCTGTAGAAGACAGCTTCTACGAAAGTGTCGTCGTGGCACAGCAGACCCTCGGCGAGAGCCTGGCGGAGGCCGGTCCTCCCCTGGCGGTAGACGTCGTCGCCGTGGGCCACGCTCACCTGGACGTGGCCTGGCTGTGGCCCATCAGCCAGACCAGGTGCAAGGCCGCGCGCACCTTCAGCAGTGTCTTGCGGCTGATGGAGCAATTCCTTGACTTTCACTTCACCCAGAGCCAGCCTCAGCTATACCAATTCGTTGCTGAAGATCACCCACACATTTTTGAACAAGTTCGGGCACGCGTGGCGGAGGGTCGTTGGGAAGTGACTGGTGGCATGTGGGTCCAGGCCGACTGCAACATGACCGGGGCTGAGTCTCTGGTTCGACAGCTCCTGCTGGGGCGGAGCTTCTTCCGCCAGCATTTTGGCGCTGCGGAGACGCCCATCCTCTGGCTGCCGGACACATTCGGTTTCCCCTGGTCGCTGCCTCAATTGATCGAGCAAGCCGGCCTGAGCTATTTTATGACTACGAAGTTAAGCTGGAATCAATACAATCGCTTGCCGTATGACAGTTTCTGGTGGCAGGGGCTGGATGGCACACAAATCCTAACCCACTTCATCACCACACCCGACGCGGAGGGGAACCGGTATGATACCTACAACGGCAATCTATCCCCTCGGCTGGTTATCGGCACCTGGCGTAACTATCAGCAGAAAGAAGCACACACCGAGTTACTTACTGCCTTTGGCTGGGGAGACGGTGGTGGCGGGCCGACCCGCGAGATGCTGGAGAACGGTCAGCGGCTGGCCAATCACCCTGGCGCACCACGCCTGCGGATGGGACGCGCCGGCGAGTTCTTCCAGAACCTCGAAACGCAGGCCGGCGAGCGACTGCCGGTCTGGAATGGCGAGCTTTACCTGGAATACCACCGTGGTACCTACACCAGCCAGGCCCGCACCAAGCGCGCCAATCGCCAATGCGAGTTCCTGTTGCACGACGCCGAGTTCCTGGCCGCTTGGGCGGCGCAGGCGACCGGTTACGCATATCCCCACGCCGAATTGACCCGGGCCTGGGAGCTGCTCTGCCTCAACCAGTTCCATGACATCCTGCCCGGCTCATCCATCGGCCAGGTGTACAAAGACAGCGCCCGCGATCACGAGGCCATCCGCACCATCGGCGAACGAGTGCGGGAAACAGCACTGGCCGCCCTGTCCCGGTTGTTGCCCAAAGCGGCGGAGTTCGTGGCCGTCAACCCCACCTCCTTCGGGGAACGGCACATCGGCTTGCTGCCGGAGTCGTTGGCCCCAGGACGTACGCTCATTGACCTGACCACGGGCAAGTCCCTGATCACTCAGCCGGGCGAGGGTGGAACGCTGGTGAAGTTGGATCAGATTAGCCCTTATGGGCTGGTCGCGTTGGGCAGCGAGAACAAAGCCCCCCTTCCGCCCGCGGGGGTGTTGTCGGTTCACCTGGCCAACGGCGGCGCGGTATTGGAGAACGATGCGCTTCGCGTTGAGTTTGACGCGGCCGGTGAGATCACACGTCTATACGATAAAGCGGTGGGGCGCGAGGTGCTGCCACCCGGCCAGCGGGCCAATGTCTTTCAGGCCTTCGAGGATCGCCCATTGGGTGGAGACGCCTGGAATATCGAGGTTTTTTACAACGATAAGCAATGGGTCGCTGAGCCAGCCCACAGCCTGAGGATTATCGAAGAGGGGCCGCTGCGGATTGGGCTGGAAATCCGTCGTCATCTCCTGAACAGCGAGATCGTGCAGCATGTCTACTTGTACCGGGGCAGTCGCCGCCTCGACTTCGACACCTGGGTTGATTGGCAGGAGCGACATGTGATGCTCAAAGTCGCCTTTCCGGTGGATGTGCTGAGCCCAGTGGCCACCTACGACATCCAATGGGGGAATATCCAGCGCCCCACCCATCGCAATACATCCTGGGACTGGGCGCGTTTCGAGACGGTAGCCCATAAGTGGGTTGACCTGAGCGAGGGTGACTACGGCGTCAGCTTGCTCAACGACTGCAAGTATGGTCACGATGTACACGATAACATCATGCGTCTGACCCTGCTGCGAGGCCCTACCTATCCCGACCCCGACGCCGACCAGGGGGAGCATCACTTCACTTACAGCCTGTTGCCCCACCGCGGCGATTGGCGGACGGGCACCATACCCGCGGCCTATGCACTGAATGATCCGTTGATCCTGCGACGGGTTAACGGCGCCCCGGGGTTGGAGGGGGCTGAGAGGGGGCGCAGCGACCACGCGCTCTCGCTGGTGGCCGTTGACGCGCCGAATGTCGTCATCGAAACAGTCAAACAGGCCGAGGATGGCCAGGGGGTAATTGTGCGCCTGTATGAATGCCAGCGCCGGCGCGGCCATGTTACGCTGACAACCGATTTCTCCCTCGCAAAAGCTTGGCGCACGAATCTGCTCGAAGAAAACCAGGAACAGCTAGAAGTGGAAGGATGTCGTCTGCGAGTTGCCATCAAACCATACCAAATCCTGACCTTCCGCTTGTTGCCAGATCATCGGAGGCTCTTTTGAAACTCACCCGCCATGCAGAATGAGGAAATCCATAATGAAAACCGTGGCCCACATCATCAATCATACCCATTGGGACCGAGAATGGTTTCTGACCTCGGTCTATACCAACCCATGGATTCCCAAGCTAATCGACACCTTGGAGCGTCTGGCTAAAGAGAACCCTGACTACCAGTTCCTGCTCGACGGACAGACACTGGTCATCGAAGATCTGCTGAAACTGGCTCCCGATTATCGCGACAAAGTGGATTGGCTGATCAGCGCCGGTCATCTGATCGTCGGCCCCTACTACTGCCAACCTGACTGGCAGATCACTGGCGGCGAATCCTTGATCAGGAATCTGCTCTATGGGCGGAAAGACATGCAGCAACATGGCGGCCGCAATCATACCGGCTGGTTGGTGGACACCTTTGGCCATATCTCGCAAGCGCCGCAATTGCACGATCTATTCGGGTTGGACGCGGTATTTGTCTGGCGCGGCATTCCCCAAATGGAACCCTATTTTCAATGGCAGGGCGCCAACGGTCGGCAGTTATTGGCGATCAATTTATTTGGTGGTTATCGCAATCTTTACGGGATCACCCATGTGCCCGAGGTCGCCATCAAGCGTTTGGAGGCGGAGGCCGCCAAATTGCAGCCCTACTACCCCACCTCCGACATTCCCCTATTCGACGGTTATGATCTCGAACAAAACCCGGAAGACCCTGTGCTTTTCTACCGGGAGCATGCAGCAGACCTGCCAGACCATATTCAGATCAAAGAATCATCTCCTGGTGACTTCGTTCAGATTGTGAATGATAAAGTCCCAAATCCGCCCACCATCCCCGGCGAGCTGAACTCCGGGAAATTTGGCGCTGTATTCCCTGGAACCTTGTCCACCCGAACCTATCTGAAAGTGATGAATCGGGATTGCGAGCATTTGCTGTTCGAGCTATGCGAGCCGTTAGCCGTGTTGGCCCGCTTAAAGGGTCGCGCCTATCAGTCGCAACAGTACGAAGCCTGGGCTCGATCGCTGCTCCAGAACACCATCCATGACTGTATTTGTGGCGTGAGCATCGATCAAGTTCATGAGAAAATGGAAGACAGCTACCGCAAGCTATATCGAGACATCAAGCAGGACGTACGAGCTTCGCTGACGTACATCCTGCACGACTTTACACCGGGCATGTACGCTGTCAGCACCAATCCCTTTGCCTATGAGGGATGGCAGGTGCGGGGAGATAACGTGTATCATTTGCACACCAAAGGCATCGGGGTGTGGCGAATAAGCGATTCCTCGCCGGTCGAGCGCCCTCGGCAGCCCGTCTCCGATTTCAAGTGGCAAAACGACCACTATACCGCCACGGTAAACGCCAATGGCGTGGTGCAAGTAGACACAGCCACTTTGGGCTATCTGATTGTGACCGAAGAGAAGGGGGACACTTACTCAGACGAGGCAGGCCAACATTCCGTCACCGGCCACGCCGCCGGCCCTCTTACCATTGAAGAAAAAAGCAGGCATCACTGTGTGATCAGCTACCGGTGCGCATTCCCCTGGAAGGACGCCCAAATAGCAGCTACCGTCCGTCTGACATTTGATGAGACGCCGTTGCTGCGCTGGCAAGTTGATCTGGATTCCAAGGGAACGGATTTCAGGGTGGATCTGGCGTTCAAAACGGGGCTTTCAGGAGATGTCTACGCGGGGATGCCCTTCGATGTGATCGAGCGCCCCACCGTTGACAAAGACCTGCTGCCCCGGCAATTGGACCAGAAGTTGGCGGCAGTGCTACTGGGACAGCGTGAATTGGGAGAAGTGCGAACCTTTCCGTTCCATGCTTTCGTGGCCATCTCTGATGGGAGCTCGTCAGCAGCGATCATGGCCAAGGGCATCCGCGCCTATCAGGCGGATGACGACGGGACGATCTCGCTCACCCTGCGCCGTTCCGTTGAATGGCTGACCGCCTCTGACTTGAAATACCGTTCTGGGGATGCTGGCCCGTTCATGTACGTGCCGGATGCCCGCTGTGAACGCACCGTGAGACACGAGATCGCTGTGCTGATCGACAAGACAACCATCGATGATTTGACCATTCATAGCTTGAACGCGGGATTCCAAAATCCCCCGCTGATTGTGGCTGCTCAGGGAATGGGGGAACAAACCGAGTGGCAATTCCTGCAAGAAGAGTTGCCGCTGAGTAGCCTGAGCATCTACGAGGACAAACTACTTGCCCGCTTTTACAATCCCACTCTCAGGAATTACCCTTTGAACCGGGAATATCTGGAAACGACCGTCTGGGGCAGCCCCAAAGCCCCTATCAAGACGGTGCCCGCGAAGGGTATCCTGACCCTCGAAATTGCGAAAGCGGTCCCGGGGCTTAGTACTCCGCCGGATGAGCGCGTGGTCACATCTATGACCTTCCCGGAATGGCGCGTGGGTGACAACCAGGGATTGCCCGCTTCCGAAATCATCGCACAGCTTGAAACGAAAATTGCCCGCCTGGAGCTGCAAGTGGCTCAAGTCGAGGAAGAGTGGCGCAACGCAAGTGGGAAAGAGCGGTTTTTGGTTCAACATCGCTATTATATGCTCAAGCGAGAGCTGTACGAATTGCGCTTGTCGGCATTGTTGAATCGACGTAAGCTGGATCTGCGGGGGCGCCTGGATCACGATTACTTGTACGCTCTCGACCCTGAGATAGCTGAGTTAGGGGCGCAGCTTAACGAACTGCGGATCAAACGACGGATCTACGATTATGTGATCGGAGTGAAGCCCTAAATGTGTTATCTGGCCCCTTGTACCTGATTCCTCGCTGTTTCACGTGGGTAAACAGAAACCGGGCTTGCCAGTTAGAGGGAATACCATGACAAGCAGATTTCTGGTGACTCGGGCCCTTGCGCCCTCGGCGCTACGACACCAAACAGCGAGGAGCCAGATTATCTTTGAGAAACTCTCTCTGCAAGTGTCCGTTTGAACTTCTCGATCAGCTCGACCGGCGTTGGATCTAGCTTGTTTGTAAGCGCGAGGTAGTAGCTCACATAGTCCCCGAAGTAGATCTGCGCCAGCACCTGTGCCAGTTCTGACTCTCCCTTGGCTGTGACGTCGGTATGCGGCACGTGGTGCTCATCGAACAGACCGGTCATGATCTCCATGCGGACCCTGTTCTCCGGGTGATCGAAGGAATTCTTCAGAAGTACGATGTGCTGACTGGCCAGGAGGTCGCTTCGTACAAGGGCGAGGATCTCGTTGTGGTTGAGCTCGGAGAATGCGTTCCAATAGGCGGGCTGCTTCGCGTTCTCGTTGATCTGCGTCTTGAAGCGCATCGCCACAAGATCGGTGTTACCGGCCGTGCCGTAGATAATGGGGATATGTCCGTGCAGAGCCTGCGCCAGCTCCTTAGCGGGATTTTCTTTAAGCGGAACGCTCGCTGCGCACTCCTCCTTTACCTTGCCAAGGGCGGTGAACATATCATCCCACTGCTCCGCTCCCGCAGTCAGTCCCAAACGCGAGAGCACTACGAGAAGGGGCAAGGCCAGATAACCTGTTGCCGCCCGCGGTTGGAAGCCCGATGGGACCTTCAGGAACGGGATCCCATTCTCCTGCGCGATCTTCTCCAGCTTCCCGCCGCTTGCGATGCACAGTCCCCTCATTCCCACCTTGATTCCCGCTTTGAGCGATGAGATCGTCTCGGCTGTATTGCCGGAGTAGCTGATTGCGACGAGGAGCGTTCTCTTATCGGCGAATGGGGGGAGCGTGTAGCTGCGGTTGACGGTGATCGGAACCTTGGCGAAGCGGCGCGCCACATCCCCGGCCATCGCCGAGCCTCCCATTCCACAGATGATGACCTTATCGAATTCGCCCTTTCCAGCGAACGTGAAGCCCTCTCCGAGAGCGATCGCTTCCCCGCATTGATCCGAGAAGGCATCGATCGTGTCGATCATCCTCCCTGCATCGTAGAGGCTATCAAACAGCGTTTCTTCTTTGTTGTTCATGGTGATAAGTATGGTACAACCAGGATGATCTCCAGTGCAAGCATAAGGGGGGATTGTCTCTTGCCGGGCACATTGCTATAATGGGACTGCCAACGTGTAATAGAGGAGTGTAAGGAGAGCAGCGATGCGAGAGGCAGAGATAAAGGCGCTATTGGTTGACCCGTTTAATAATGCCCCAGTCATTCTACTTAAGGATAGAAACTCGAACCAGGCGATGCCGATCTGGATCGGCGAGTCTGAGGCGATGTCGATCGCGTTCACCCTGCAGAGCAATCAGTTCCCGCGGCCGCTGTCGCACGACCTGATGAAGACGATTATCGAGGACCTGCGTGGCACGGTCCAGAGGGTAGTCATCAGCAGGGTCGAAGAGGGGACGTACTACGCGTCGATATTCCTGGCGAACGCTGAGGGGGAGACGACGGAGATCGATGCTCGCCCCTCCGATTCCCTTGCCCTGGCCCTGCGCACGGGGAGCCCGATTTTCATCTCCGATGATGTCTTCGAGGCCTCAGCGATCGAGTCGCCGTTTGCGGAGGAGGACGAGTTCCAGGACTTCGTGGAGTCGAAGATGAATCTCGGTCAATTCAAGCGGCTGATCGGATAGATCGATCAGCCACGGATGATCGTGGTCCCACGTGGGAGCAGCAGGATCTCGTCGCGGTTCAGGTCTTGGTTGATGATCATCTGCGACGCATAGATCGTGGTGGTCCGTTTCTCATCGGCGAACAGGACGATCTGCCGTACGAGGAACGTTTCGCGGTCGATGGAGAACATCTTCGTTATTTGTCCGGTTTTCTTGTCGTACACCTGCAACACAAATCCGCCCGGGATCGGGTTCAATCCTGTGTCGGCTGTCACTCCGGATATGCTCATACTGAGGCTTGGTGTGGGCTGATACCCGCACGATATCGAGAACGGATCCCACTGAGTGCACCCGGCCAGCGTGTCGGTGACGAGAAGGTCGGTGGGGAACAGGGTCATATCGAAGCGAGGGACGTTCTGTGACACCCGCAGGTCGACCTTCCCCTGCTTCCACTCCTCCTCCACAGTGTGCAGATCGAAGCTCGCCAGTCCCAAGTCGGAGAGGGGAAAACCGGCCCAGCGTTTTATCACGGTCATGTTCTCCTGCGGTATGTAGTGCGATAACAGATCGCGGTCCACTGTGTACACCTCGCCCTTAAGCTCGCTCGGTGAAAGGTAGAGGATCCTAGCTGCTGGATCCGGTCCGTTGATGTACCACACCCGCATCTGTAAGGGTCGGCTCTCCTCACCGGTGGAGACCACGTTCAGGACGATCTCCATATCCTGGATGCGGTCGAACGCCGCCTCGGTGCGAGCGAGCAGGCCTCCCGGTTCCATGGGGTCATTCTTGGCGAGGAAGGCTTGATCGAGGGCGACAGCGGTGACGATGAGGCTGACGAAGATGCCGATCCCTAGAAGGATCAAGTTTTGACTGTTCATCGTAGAAGATTATAATCGGCTTGGTAATGGTGTTCAATTCGGGAATAACGAGGAAGGAGGAAGCCGATGGGAAGTCTGCTCGACCGGCTAAGATGTGTACAAGACGTAGAGGTTGAAGGGAAGCCAGTTGTGGTGCGTGTGGACTACAACGTTCCGCTTGTGGATGGCAGAGTGGGGGATGACGCGCGTATTCGGGCATCGCTTCCCACCCTGGAGAACATCCTCGATCGAGGGGGAAAGCCGATTCTGTTGACGCACCTTGGTCGCCCAGAGGGGAAGGTCGTGCCGGAGCTGCGACTCGACCCAGTAGCGCAGAGGCTGCAGGAATTGCTCGGACGGCCAGTACGCAAGCTGGACACATGCATTGGCGATGAAGTCGTGCGCGCGATAGAGGGCTGGGAGGACGGCTCGGTCATCCTGCTCGAGAACGTGCGCTTCTTCCCGGAGGAGACGGCAAACGATGCTGCGTTCGCGCGCCAGCTGGCCGCGCTTGGCGATCTGTTCGTCAACGATGCTTTTGCTACGCTGCATCGCGCGCACGCCTCCACGCTGGGGATCGCTGACTACCTTCCCTCCTACGCTGGCCTACTCGTGCAGAAGGAGATAGAGGCCCTGTCCAGGCTTACGGACAATCCCGAGCACCCCTACGTGGCTATCATCGGTGGGAAGAAGGCGCGTAGCAAGCTCGGTACGCTGCGAGACCTTGTCGATAAGGTCGATGCCATCCTCATCGGGGGCGGAGTTGCGTTCACCTTCCTGCGCGCCCAGGGGCACAGCGTTGGCAAGTCGATTGTCGATGACTCGCTGTTCGAAGAGATAGAGCTCATAAGCGCTAAGGCGAGCGAGAAGGGTGTGCCAATAGTCCTGCCGCGCGATGCCGTGGTCGCCAAGGAGCTGAGCGATTCAGCGCAGGTATCCACGGTAGCGATCGACGACATTCCAGAAGACGAGATGGGCCTCGACATCGGCCCGAAGACGATCGCGCTCTTTCGTGAGAAGATCGCTGGAGCGAAGATGATCATGTGGGCTGGGCCGATGGGGGCGTTCGAGTTCTCACCCTTCTCAGAGGGGACCAGGGAAATCGGACAAGCACTTGCCGCGAGCGATGCCTTCACCGTTGTCGGTGGGGGAGAGACAGGCGAAGCGGTGAAGAAGCTTGGTGTCGCAGAAGGGATTTCGCGAATATCGACCGGAGGTGGTGCGTGCCTGGCACTGCTGCGCGGGAAAGCCCTCCCAGCGCTTGAGGCGCTGCGGGACTGAGTTGCCGCTTGTGTCCATCCATGCTACAATAGTTCTCATCGCGGGCATAGCTCAGTGGTAGAGCATCAGCTTCCCAAGCTGGGGGTCGCGGGTTCGAATCCCGTTGCCCGCTGATGAACTGTGCCGCCGCAGGCGGATGGTGTATCAAGAGATGTCAGCGAGAAACACGTCCCAGGTGGCGGGAAATCGACCCTTGGATGAACCTGCTTCGGTCGATGCTCTCCCCTCTTCAACTGAGAGGACCAGGCCAAGGAGGACGATGAATCGTAGCGATGATCCCTATGCCCTGACCCTGGATGCGCTGGAAGAGAGGGTGAACAAGTGTACGAAGTGCCCGCTCAGCGAAACACGCACGCATGTCGTGTTCGGAGAGGGAGATCCGCACGCTGATCTCATGCTCGTCGGGGAGGGACCAGGGGAGGTTGAGGACAATACAGGGCACCCGTTCGTCGGGCCTGCTGGGCATAAGCTCGATGATGTCCTTTCCTCGGTCGGCATCTCGCGGGCGGAGATCTACATAACGAACGTTGTCAAGTGTCGACCGCCAGGAAACCGTGTCCCCACGAAGAAGGAGATGGAGGCCTGCTCTCCCTATTTGGAGGCACAGATCGCGCTGGTGAATCCGAAGCTGATCATCACCCTGGGCAACACTCCCACGCAGTGGCTCGTCCCTGGCGCGGGTGGAATAACACACATCCACGGGTCGTTCATCCCTTGGAGGGGTGGAATTGAGATCGTCCCCATGTTCCACCCCAGCTACCTGTTGCGCAATCCTTCGCGGAGCAAAGGGAGCCCGAAGTACCTGACGTGGATGGATATCAAGAAAGTGAGGAAATGGCTGGATGACAATGGAAGACAGAGAGATTCTGACCGATTATGAACAGCAGCAGGAGTTCGTCAAACAGGCGCTCGTACAAGCGGAGATTCACCGTAAGAAGAAGCGATACAAGGAGGGGATCACCCTCCTCGTTGAGGCCCTGCGCTATGGAATCGAGAAGGCACAGATATACTACCGCCTTGGGAACATCTACATCGATGGGGAGGACTACAATCGGGCCGAGTACGCTTACAAACGGGCACTCGATGTCGACCCTCATCACGTGAACGCGATGCACAACCTGGCCATCGTCTACAAGCGCCAGAAGAAGATCTCGCAGTTCGTCAAGACGTACAAGAGGGCACAGCGCATGGAGCTGCGTCACCCGCGCAACGCCGACCTGAAACCGGATCAGAAGAAACACCTCCGCCGCCTCAGTGTGAAGGTCATGTTGGGCATGCTTGCGTTCGGGGGAATCATTGCCGTGATCCTCGTCTTCTTCCTTCATTGATTGGCGCTTTGTGGAAGTCTATTTGCTAAGGATGTTTGACGCTTTCCAAGGGATCGAGTATAGTCTGCAAAGCTATTCGTATCTGCGAAAACTAAGCGAGGGGTCAGCGTGACGAGAAAGAGAATATACGAGATTGCAAAAGAGTTTGAGGTCACAAGCAAAGAGCTGATCAGCAAGCTTGCGGAGATGGGGATGCCCGGGCTCAAGGCGGCGAACTCAGTCAGCGAAGAGGAATATGGCCTGATTGTGAACCTGTACCGGGAGGAGAGCACTCCCCAGGCGGCACCGCCCAAGGCGAAGGCAGAGAGCGTTCCCGCGGAGAAGAAGGAGGAGGAGCGCAAGGAAGAGAGGGAGGAAGGGACGCGCGGGATAGTGCGTCCACCGATCGTCTCCGTCCTCGGGCACATCGACCACGGCAAGACAACGCTCCTGGACACGATCAGAAACTCTCACGTTACCGCCAAGGAAGCGGGAGGGATCACGCAGGGGGTCGCTGCTTACCAGGCGGAGTTGGATGGTCAGATGATAACCTTCATCGACACCCCTGGGCACAAGGCGTTCACCGGAATGCGCGCGCGCGGTGCCAAAGCGACCGACATAGCGATCCTGGTCGTTGCTGCTGATGATGGGATCATGGAGCAGACGATCGAAGCGATAGATCACATCAAAGCGGCCGAGATTCCGATGATTGTGGCCATCAACAAGATAGACAAGCCAAACGCCGACATTGACCGCGTGATGCAGGACTTGACCAAGCATGGCCTCACCCCGGAAGCGTGGGGAGGGGAGACGATCACCGTGCCCATCTCCGCCCTGAAGGGGGAGAATATCGACGAGCTGTTGGAGATGGTCCTCCTCGTTGCTGAGATGGAGAACCTGCGCGCCGATCCCGACGGAAAGCTGGAGGCAGTAATCATCGAGAGCCACCTCGCCAAGGGGCGCGGTCCGGTGGCGACGGTGATCGTGAAAAACGGAACACTGCGCGAGAAGGACATCATCGTCGCTGGCTCCACGTGGGGGCGAGTGAGGGCGATGACCGATGACGCCGGCGCCCGCGTGAGTGAGGCTGGTCCGGGAAAGGCGGTGGAGGTCCTCGGCCTGCAGGACGTGCCGAGGGTGGGGACGATGATCGACGTCTACAAGTCTCAAAGTGAAGCGAAGAATGCCGCTGCCAAGCAGAAGGAGCTGGAAGCTGCGCCCAGGCGTTCGCGCGCCAAGATGAGCGTTGAGGACCTGTTCCGCGAGGCGATGGAGGCTGACAAGCTTCGCCTCGTGCTCAAGGCCGCTTCCACCGGTGCGTTGGAGGCCGCCAAGAGGGAGATCGAGGGGATAGGCGTGGAGGGGATAGACGTCGAGTTCATCCACACCGGTGTCGGCCCGATCTCCGAGGGGGATGTTCTCCTCGCATCGAGCATCGCTGAGGACTGCTTGGTGGTCGGGTTTGGCGTAAAGGCCGACGGAAAGGCGACCAAGGTTGCAGAACGGGATGGGGTGGCGATCCTCACCTACGAGGTCATCTACGAGCTGTTGGATGAGATTGAACGCGCGCTGAAGAGCATGCTCGCCCCCGAGTACGAGGAGGAGCGCATGGGAGAGGCCGAAGTGCGCGAGGTGTTCAAGATCCCTGATGGTGTCGTAGCTGGCTGCTACGTGACCGATGGGAAGATCGAGCGCAAGGCCAAGGTGCGCGTACTGCGCGGTGGAGATGAAGTGTTCGTGGGTGACATCCTGTCGCTACACCGCTTCGCCGAGAATGTCCGCGAGGTGCAGAACGGGCGCGAGTGCGGCATCCGCATCAAGGACTTCAACGAGGTCATGCCCGGTGATCGCCTCTCTGTGTTCACGCTGAAAGAGATCAAAAGATAAGGTTGACTCGCATAGAGCTTCATTGCCTCCTGCGATGGTCGAACAGAGGAGGGGGAGATGCCTGAGGGACTCGGCAAGGCCAAGACGCGTGAGGAGATAAAGAGGGAGCTGTCGGCGATCGTGGAGTTCGAGGCACGCGACCCAGAGATTCAGGACGCCTTCCCCACGGTGATGGATGTCAAGCTGTCCCCGGATGCGCGCTATGCCAAGGTGTACATCGCCATTGGGGCGACGGGGATCGATAGGGCGACCGTTGCCAAAGCGTTCGCCCGCGACCGCGGCTTCTTTCGCACCCAGCTGGCCAAGCGCTTGACGATCCGCTACACGCCACAGTTGGAGTTCATCATGGACGAGACGGTGGAATGGGCGATGCGCCTTCAGCACCTGCTACAAGACGAGGACGATGCGTTCCCAGCTGCTTAAAGAGACGATCCTGCTGCCATTTCGGCGCCCGGCCCTCCTTGCGTGGGCCCTTTTCTTCACCGCGATCTTCTACCTGGTAAACAGGCAGGCCAGCCTGTACGACGTCACCAACCCCCGTTGGGTGATCACCATGGCCAGCCTCATCCTCCTCTCCCCGTTCTTCAACGGTGGCTTTATCCTGCTGCTGCAAGCACAGCGCAATGGGACCAGGCTGTCGATCGGGGAGGCGATAGCTCGCATACTCCCCAGCTACGGTTCTCTTGTCTCAGGCGAGCTGTTGGTGAACGCGATCGTCGTTGCCGGAGGGACGCTCTTCGTCTTGCCCGGTGTCTACTTTGGCCTGCGATTGATCTTCTACAAGCAGGAGATACTGATCGGAGGAGCGCGGGGGACAGCAGCGCTGCGGATGAGCCTTGCTCGCACGAAGAAGTGGCGTGGCCTCCTGCCTCTGTTTGCCGCCGTGTCCCTCTTCTACTTGCCGGCGGTAGCTGTCTTCTTCGTCCCAGCGAGCTTGCTGTGGGACATCTACGCCCTGATAGTATCGGCTCTCACTTTTTCCTGGCTCAATATCCTGCTGACGAGGATCTACTTGGAGGCCAACGAGGGTTCCGAACGCGGATCTTCGAGTGATGGAGGTATGAATTGAACGATGATTTGAGGATTGCGCGGGAGGCCGATGTTCGTCCCATAACTGAGATCGCAGACAAGCTCGGTCTTCACTTGGATGAGCTCGATCTGTACGGGCGGACAAAGGCGAAGGTGAATCTCTCCGTCCTCGATCGCCTGGCTGGAACAGCGCGTGGCAGGTACATCGACGTCACCGCGATCACCCCCACCCCGCTCGGTGAGGGGAAGACGACGACCACGATCGGCTTGGTGCAGGGATTGGGGAGGCTGGGAAAGAGGTCCCTCGCCTGCATCCGCCAGCCCTCGCAGGGCCCGACCTTCGGGATCAAGGGCGGGGCCGCCGGAGGTGGGCACGCACAGGTGATCCCGATGGAGGAGTTCAACCTGCACCTGACCGGCGATATCCATGCCATTGGCGCGGCGCACAACCTGATCGCAGCGGCGATCGACGCACGCATGCTGCACGAGCGCAATCAGTCACATGAGTCATGGGAGAAGCGCGGCCTAAAGAGGCTCAACATCGATCCCTACTCCATCACCTGGAACAGGGTCGTCGATGTGAACGATCGCGCCCTGCGCCATGTGATCCTCGGTCTGGGCAAGCGGATCGATGGTGTCCCGCGGGAGAGCGCGTTCGACATCACCGTCTCCTCGGAGCTGATGGCGATCCTCGCGTTGGCGAGTGATCTGAAGGACCTGCGGGAGCGGATCGGCCGTATCGTGATCGGCTACGACAGGTCCCACAGGCCGGTCACCACGGAGGACCTCGGCGTGGCCGGTGCGGCGGCGGTGCTGATGAAGGAGACGGTGAAGCCGACCTTGATGCAGACCCTGGAGGGGCAGCCTGTCTTCGTCCACGCCGGGCCGTTCGCCAACATCGCCCACGGCAACTCATCGATCATCGCCGATCGGATGGGTCTACTCCTGGCGGACTATGTGGTCACTGAATCCGGGTTCGGCGCGGACATCGGGATGGAGAAGTTCTTCGACATCAAGTGCCGCACGAGCGGCCTCGTCCCCGATGCTGTCGTCCTCGTGGCCACGGTGAGGGCACTGAAGATGCACGGCGGTGGACCGAAGGTCGTCGCAGGAAGGCCGCTCGATCCGGCGTACACGCAGGAGAATATTGAGCTTCTCGAACGGGGAATGTCTAATCTGATCCACCACATCGGGATTGCGCGCAAGTTCGGCATCCCCGTCGTTGTTGCGGTGAACCGCTTTCCCGAGGAT
>JAGGSM010000202.1 GCA_021159105.1 Candidatus Bipolaricaulota bacterium | reverse complement strand
GATTGTCGAGACAAACTTCTTCGTGGTGGATTTGCCTTGCCATGCGCATTGCCGGAATTGCGACGGAGAAGGCACCAGCTCGAAACGGTAACTGCAGCGAATAGAGGGAAGAACTGGTTGGGAGAGGAGGATTCGAACCCCCACTAACAGGGCCAGGGCCTGTCGTCCTACCATTAAACGATCTCCCAATTGGTATGAAGATGTTAATGAACTCAAGCTTTCCTGTCAAGAGTTTCGGTTGCGCCGTCCGGGCATCGCGCGCTACAATCCTTGCATGATGATCGAACGACGCAAGCCTGTCGTTGCAGGCATGTTCTACCCCAGCAGCCGTGATGAGCTGTCGCATGAGCTGTTTCGCCTGTGCGGCGCGCCGAAGGACTCTGGTCGTCTCGAGTCATCGCAGGGTCTTGTCGCTCCGCATGCGGGCTACGTTTACTCCGGAGCGGTGGCCGGTCTGGGGTACAGAGAGGCCGCCTCCCACGGCACCCCGCAGTGGGCGATCATCCTAGGATCGAACCACACTGGGATGGGATCTCCCATCTCGATCGCGATTGGCGGGGAGTGGGATACGCCCCTTGGCACATCCTGGATTGAGCAGGGAATTGCCCAGCGCCTCGTTGATAGTGGAGCCAGCGTTGCTCCGGAGGCGTTCTTGCGCGAGCATTCGATCGAGGTGCAGCTGCCGTTCTTGCAACACCTGTTCGGGACTGACCTTCCGTTCGTGCCCATCTGTGTTATGCTCCCGGCCTTGAGCGATGTCATCGCCCTCGGAGCGGGGATCGCCAGTGTGGCCAGCGAGAGCCCGGGGATCGTCATCGCAAGCAGCGATTTCACGCACTATGAGCCCGACGAGGTGGCTCGCCAGATCGATCTGGAGGCGATCGATCTGATACTCGCTCTCGACGTCGAAGGGTTCTATCGGAAGTTGATCGCTGAGCGGTTGACAATCTGTGGCGGCGGGGCGATCGCTGTTCTGATGAGCTGCGCGCGCACCTTGGGATGGCAGGCAAGGCTCGTTGAGTACGCTACATCCGGCGACATAACCGGGGATCGCTCTGCTGTCGTCGGCTACGCTGCCATTTCGTTCATTGGAGGAACCGATGCTAAGTAGCATGACTGGCTTTGGCATGGGCACGGCGAGCGGCTCCGGCTGGCGCGCTGAGGTGACCCTACGTACGTTGAACAACCGTTTCCTGTCAGTGCGCGTGCGAGCTCTGCACGATCGTCCGCAGGTGCAGGTGCAGGTGGAAGAGGCGATCAAGAGGGCGTTCAAGCGCGGTGAGGTGGGGGTGTCGATCTCCTTGGAGAGGGAAACCTCTCCTGGAGAGCGAAAGGTCTTCTGCGCGGAGACGGTGGAGAGTTACCTGGCTGGGCTGCAGCAGGTGGTGGAGCGGTTCTCGCTCCCCGATGAGCCGACCCTATCCCATCTGATAGCCGTGGGTGCGCTGCAGCCAGCAAGCAGCGACGAGGAGGATCCAGCCCCGATCATCGGTGAAGCGCTGCAGGAGGCGATCGCCGCGACGAGGGCCGCACGTGCCACGGAGGGCGAGCACTTGGCAGGTGAGATCGATGGGATACTGGACGGCATAGCGTCGCTCACCGCGCAGGTGGAGGAGAGACTGCCGGATGTTCAGAGGGAGCTTCGCTCTCGCATGCAGGAGAAGATCGCCTCCCTCGCCGTGGACGTCGACCCGTCGCGCATGGAGATGGAGATCGCTCTTGTTGTCGAGCGCTACGATGTGCAGGAGGAGATCGCCCGCTTGCGGGGGCACGTCGAGCGCGCGCGCTCCCTGCTCAGCTCGGACGACCCGGTCGGCAAGGAGCTCGATTTTCTCAGTCAGGAGATGCTGCGCGAGGTGAACACGCTCGGCTCCAAGTCCCGCGATCTGGCGATCAACGGCCTGGTGATCGATATGAAGCTAGCCATCAACGCGTTCAAGGAGCAGGTACAGAATGTCGAATGATGCGATCAGTGACCACCGCCGCGGGGTAGGCGGAGGGGTGGCGTTTATCGTCTGCGGGCCATCCGGGGCGGGGAAGAACTCGGTGATCGAGCGGGTGATGGAACTTCTCCCTGGCCTCTCCTATTCCGTCTCCTTCACCACCCGCCCGCGGCGAAGCGACGAGGTGGATGGCCGCGATTACCACTTCATCACCGAGGAGCAGTTCAGGGACCTCGTGGATAGAGATCAAGTCATCGAACACGTCACCTACCTCGGCCACAGCTACGGGACCTCGCGTCAGCAGATCATGGAGGTGTTTGCCGAAGGGAAGGACGTGATCCTCAACATCGATGTCAACGGTGCCAGGACGCTCAAGCAGAGCGGGTTGAGCGACTTCTCCGTGGTCTATGTCTTCCTGACGCCGTCCTCTCTCGAGATCCTCGGAGAGCGCCTGCGTGAGCGGGGGACGGAGACACAGGTTCAGATAGGCTCCCGCCTTGAAGTCGCTGGCGAGGAGTTGAAGTCCCTGCCGATCTTCGATTATCTGGTGATAAATGACGATCTGGAGACCGCGGTCGACGAATTGCGCTCGATCGTCGTCTCCGAGCGCTGCCGCGTGATTGCAACGGATGACTAGGATCGGGGTTGATATCGTCGATGTTGAGCGGATCAAGCGGTTGCATCAGCAGTACGGCGGGCGCTTTCTCGATCGCGTCTTCACGCAGATCGAGATCGACTACGCGCTCAGCGCGCGGGGGAACAGGCGCTATGAACGGCTGGCTGCGCGCTTTGCCGCCAAGGAAGCGGTGATAAAGGCGATTGGGCACGCTGTCCCGCTGCGGTCAGTTCGGGTGGAGAATGCTCGATCCGGGGAACCGATAGTTACTTGCGAACATGCGTCTGGAAAGATTGAGGCCAGCCTGTCGCACACGGACAGACTGGCCATCGCTTACGTACTGATTGAAGGCGAGTGACCCTACTTGCGCGCCACGCCCTTCTCCGTGACCTTGAGGTTCTTCTCCACCAGGCGCTTCAGCTCCTTTCCTGGCTTGAACAGCGGCACGACCTTCGCGTCCACTTGGATCGGCTTCTTGGTCTGAGGGTTGATGCGGCTGCTGGCCTTCCGGGCGCGCACGCCGAACTTGCCGAATCCCACTAGCTTGACATCCTCTCCATGCTGCAGGGAGTCGGAGATGAGATCGAGGACCGAGTCGAGCAGATGACGGGCCTCTTTCTTGGTCAAGTTAGCCGTATCGGACAAGCGATCGATGAATTCGCCTTTATTCATTGTTAAATCCTCCTTAAGAGTCTCTATTCAGTTGTATTTTCGTCTTCTATTACAGCATCGCTTAACAGGTCGCGCATGCTCAAGCTCTCATGACCGCCGCCATCGAGGAACGCACTGTCGATCCGTTCCTTAGGACGCTTTCTTGAGCGTGGCTTGCGTGGTTCGCGGGCTTCGCGAGCAGCGGGGACCTCGGGCGGGCCGAACAGGTTGCGCATCGTCAACCGCACCTGTTTCTTGTCCTCATTGATGCCGATGATCTTCGCCTGCACCTTATCTCCCACAGTGAGGACATCCTTCGGCGTGGCGATTCGCTGATCGCTGATCTCGGAGACGTGGATGAGCCCATCGACGTCATCTGTGATCTTCATGAACGCGCCGAAGTCCTTGATCTCGGTTATCTCGCCCTCAATGACCTGATCGATGGCATAATTCTGAACGAACTTCCTCCATGGATTGTCCTTCAGCTCGCGGATGCTCAGGCTGATGCGCCGCTCCTGCGTATCGACGCTCAGTACCTTTACCTCCACGGTCTCGCCCGGCTTGAGAACATCGCGAGGATGGGCGATGTGACCCCAATCGAGTTCGGAGACGTGCACCAATCCCTCGACACCATCTTCCAACTTGACGAACGCGCCGAAGTCGGTGATCTTGGTGACAGTGCCGACGATGCGTTGGCCGACCGGGTACTTCGCCTCGCCATCCTCCCATGGATCGCGCTGCGTGCGACGCAGTGACAGGCTGATGCGGTGGGTCTCCTCATCGCAACTGAGCACCACTACCTCGATCTCATCCCCCTCGTGTACGACATCCTTCGGATTTTCCGGGTATCCCCACGAGAGTTCCGATATGTGAACCAGGCCTTCCACGTCCTCCTCCAGCTCAACGAAGGCGCCGAAATCGGTGACGCTGACGACCTTCCCCTTCACCATCGTCCCTGCCGGGTAGCGCTCGCTGATCCCGTCCCACGGGTTTGGGCGCAGGCGCTTGATAGACAGTGATACCTTCCCCTTCTCCTTGTCGAAGTCGATCACCATGACCTTGACCTTATCCTTCGGCTTGTACTGGCTGGGGGGGACGGGGAGGTCCTTCCAAGCGATCTCGGAGCGGTGCACGAGGCCTTCGAACCCACCGATATCGATGAACAGGCCGAAGTCGACCACGCTGCGGATCGTCCCCTCGATCACCTGACCCTTCTCCAGGCTCTCGAACAGGGCCATGCGCTTCTTCTTCTCTTCATCCTTCAGGTACTGCTTGTGCGAGACGACGAGGTTCTTGTCGCGGCGGGAGAGCTCGAGAATCTTGAACGGGACGCGTATCCCCTTCAATTCATCGATTGCGCTCGGTAGATCGCTCCCGAGGTGAGAGCCGGGGAGGAACGCGCGTATGCCATCGAGGTTGACATGGTAACCAGCGTTCTTCACCTCGTTGGTGATCTCTCCCTCGATCACTTGCCCCTCTTTGTACGCCTCTTCGAGGGAGTCGATGCGCTTCTCGTATTCGGCCTGCTTCTCCGAGGCATAGACGGTCCCCTTCTCTTCGTCGATGTACGTGACGAGGACCTCTATCTCCTCCCCTTCCTCAACCTTCCCCTCTTTGCGGAAGGGGGAGAGCTCTCCTACTGGGAGAATCCCTTCGGATTTGTAGCCGATGTCAACGAGGATCTCGCTATCGTTTATCTGCACAACCGTTCCCGTGATCGTATCGCCACGGCTGTACATCTTGACGTCGCTTTCCGTGAAAGCGTCTTCCATCCTGATTTTTTCTTCCATATTGCTATCACCTGTTAGTGGAATTTCCCCTCCCCCTTACATCTCGGGGTTGGGAGCCTGCAAGTACATCTGTTAAGTTTCTACTATCCGCCTCCTTTATCAAGTTGCATCTATGAGCTCCATCAGGTGTTCTGTGAGAACAGATGCGCGTTCACTCGGTTTTTGCGGAAGAATCGGAATCTTCCTCTCCAGCTCCGCAAGGCTGATCGCACGGCCGATGGAGACCGTGATCCGTGGAAATCTGAACGGATAGCGCGGCGGATATGGGCCAGTGGCCGTAATGTGCACAGGAAGGAGCAGCTTTCGCGTCAGCCTGGCAAAGTGAATCACACCAGTCTTCGCCTTTGCCCTTGCACTCGTTGTCCCTTCGGGAAATATCCCAACTAGCCTCTCCTTGCGTATTGCCTGTAAAACACGGCGGAAGTCCCTCTTGCCGAAATTCTCGCGATCGATGGTGGTCGAGAACAAATGAAGGAGCGGTCGGAAGATTGGGTTCTTCTTCAACCCTTCCCTGGCAATGAACTGGATGCGATTGCGTGCACCAAGAGCAACGGCAATCAGCGGGATATCCCAGTAGCTACGATGATGCGAGACAATGATGTATTCCTTGCCCGCATCGAGGTGTTCTCTTCCCCGAACACGTATCTTGAACAGGATGAAAACGGGAAGACCAAGAGTGAAGATTACTAGCGCATAGACGCCATCTCTAAATAGATTACTTAGCCGCTGTGTCACCGGTGTGAAACCGCTCCTCGACTAGAGCTATCGCTTCTGAGACAACTTCTGCGAGGCTCTTATTGTCGGTGTGTATTATAATTGCATCCTTCGCGGGGTTCAAGGGGGCAATAGTACGCGTTTGGTCGCGTGTATCGCGGCTGATGATCGCCTGCAATGTCTCATCGATCCGCGTCTCGTGCCTCTCGCTTGCTCGGCGATGCGCGCGCTCTTCCGCGGATGCCTCTAGGAAGATCTTCACATCGGCGTTTGGAAGGACGACGGTCCCAATGTCTCTGCCTTCCATCACCACGTCCCGCCCCTGTGCGATCTCGCGTTGGAGTCTGACCAGGAGCTCTCGCACCTCCGGCCTGGTGGCGACGCGCGAGGACCCCTGGTCCAGTTGTGGGGTGTGCAGGATGTCGCTCACGTCCTCACCGTTCAACAGAATACGGCCAGCGTCGTTCATCGTCACGTGTATCGCAGCGAGATCAAGTCCGCGGTCCAGGCCGAGGGCAACGGCGCGGTACATCTTCCCCGTCTCCACCAGCATGAATCCGAAGCGAGCGGCGATCGCTCTTGCCAGGGAGGTCTTCCCGGATGCGGCCGGGCCGTCTATTGCAACCTGCATCATTTGCCTCCTTTTACGTGAAAGCCAGTACTCGTCGCCTGAGTGAGGTAGACCTGTGCTTGTGGAAGCTCTTCCCGCAAGTGTTCGTGCGTCCTCTCCGCATGCTTCGCGTCGCTGAAAGCGGCGTAGAATGTCGAGCCGCTCCCGCTCATTCCCGCGTAATCGGCGCCGAGCTTTGCCATCGCTTCCGAGTACTGCGCGAGCTCAGGATACAGAAAGACCGCCGCCTCGTACAGGTCATTCTTTCCCAGTTGTGGTTCATCCGTTCCGTTGCGCGCGCGAGCGATGCGTGGTGCCATCTCGCGATACACGCTCGCCGTAGTGCAGTGCACCGGTGGAACGAGAAGGAGAAAGCGCTCCTTGCGCGATGGGAACACAGGCGATACCGCCTCCCCTCTCCCGCGGGCCCGCAGGAGCCCGCCACGGAGGAAGAGTGGGACATCCGAGCCGAGCTGCGCGGCCAGATCGTGCACCGCCTCCACGGAGAGGACGGGCGGGGTGAGACGATCGACCGCCCACAGCACCGCTGCTGCATCGCTCGACCCACCCCCCAGTCCCGCGCCTGTCGGTATCATCTTCCTCACCGTGATTTGCATCCCGCAGTCCATACCCTTCTCGCGAAGGACGAGGTCGGCGGCTTGCCAGGCCAGGTCCTCCTCGCTCCTTATGTCGAGATCGTTTCTCACGCTCAGATCATGCCCTGCTCTGGTGACCGTTATCTCGTCGGATAGGTCGATCGTCTGGATGAGCGAGTCGATCTCGTGGAACCCATCGTCGCGGGGATGGGGAACTCGCAGGGAGAGGTTGATCTTGGCGTGGGCGAGGAGCTTGATCATGACGGCCTGGATGCTCCTCTCTTGTGGGGCCTGCTGCGCTCGTGGATGACCTTGCCATCGCGCAGCACCATGCGTACGGGATTGTGGCCGAAGAAGTAAGGGATCTGGCGATAGCTGTCCAGGTCAAGGAGGATCATGTCCGCTCGCTTTCCTACCTCGATCGATCCGATCTTGTCAGCCAGCTCCAGAGCCGCAGCTGAGTTCAGAGTCGCTGCGGTCAGCGCCTCTTCGATGGTCATCTGCATCCTCATAACCGCCAAGGAGATGATGATCCACATGGAGTAGATGAGGCATGTGCCGGGGTTGAAGTCTGTGGCGAGTGCCACCGGCAGGTCGAGGTCGATCATCCTCCTTGCTGGAGCGTACTCTGCCCCGAGGGTGAACGCCGTCCCTGGGAGGAGAACCGGGATGACACCGGCTTCACGCAAGCGACGCATCCCGTGTTCGTCGACGCGCAGGAGGTGATCGGCCGATGTCGCTCCGAGATCCGCCGCCAGCTCAGCTCCCCCAACGTTCGCCAGTTCGTCGGCGTGCAGCTTCAGATCGAGGCCCGCTCCGCGCGCCGCGCGCAGGATGGTGCGCGTCTCGCTCGGCGTGAAGAATCCCTTATCGCAGAAGACATCGCAGAACTGAGCCAGCCGCCTGCGCCGCACCGTGGGGATCATGTCAGTGATGATCGTGGAGATGTAGTCGTCCCGGCGCACGCCGCCCGGGAACGCATGCGCGCCGAGGAAGGTCGGCACTACCCGCATCGGCAGCGTCTTTCGCATCTGCCTGATCGCCAGGAGAAGCTTCGTCTCCCCCTCCAGGCTCAACCCATAGCCGCTCTTGATCTCCACGGTGGTGGTGCCGCTCTCGATCATCCGTTGCAGCCACGGGGTAGCGGTTTGCACAAGGTCCTTCTCGCTCGCTGCGGCGACAGCGCGGGCGCTCGACTGGATCCCTCCCTCGTCGTAGGGCTTCCCCTGGAGGCGCGCGAGGAACTCCTCTTCCCGCGTCGCCGCGAATACCGCGTGGGTATGCGGGTCGACAAGCCCGGGCATGACCACCGCGTCACCGGCATCGATCAGCACATCTATCCCGTTTTTGTCCACTCTCTCTGCGATGTCGACGATGACCCCGTCCTCGATCCGTATGGACACCCGCTCCTGCACGGAGATGTCGCTCATGGACGAGCCATTGACCGGGGCGTCCCCCCGTGGTGTGACGAGCTGCGATACGTTAGAGATGAGAGTGTTCATACGCCATTTAGTATAGTCAGGGACGAGCTCCTTTACAATCGAAGCGTGATCGCAGGGGTTTGTGGGATTGATCTGGTGTAAGATTCCTGTAAGCTACAGCTTGGGGGTGGAGGAATAATGATCGAACTGGATGGCAATGCACTCACGCTCGATCAGGCGAGACGGATCGTGCTGGAGGCTGAGCCTGTTACGCTGTCAGAGGCAGCGCGGTTGCGAGTGCGCACTGGAGCGCAGGTGGTGGAAGACATAGTCTCCGAGGGGAGGCCGGTCTACGGGATAAACACAGGATTTGGCTACCTGAGTAAGCGCCCCATCGCGCGGGATGATCTTGCTCTCTTGCAGCGAAACATCATCCTCTCACACGCCGCAGGTGTCGGAGATCAGGCGCCGGAAGAAGTCGTTCGCGCGATGCTCCTCTTCCGCATCAATTCGCTCGCCAAGGGGAACTCTGGCATACGTGCAGGGACCATCGAATATCTCGTCGATCTTCTGAACAACCGCGTCCATCCGATCGTTCCCCTGCAGGGCTCAGTCGGTTCATCCGGCGACTTGGCTCCGCTCGCTCACATGGCTCTCGTGCTCCTGGGAGAGGGGGAGGCGATGCACGATGGTGAGCGGATCGATGGTCGGGAGGCGCTCTCTGTCATCGACCGGGAGCCGCTCGCTCTCGCCCCCAAGGAGGGCCTTGCCCTCCTGAACGGGACGCAATTCATGAGCGCTCTCTCCTTCTTCGTGTACCTGCGTGGTCAGCGCTTGCTGGACAGCGCGATCGCCGCCGCTGCCCTCTCTCTGGAGGCATTACGCGGATTCAGCGCCCCCTTTCAGAGGATCCTACACATCAACCGGCCCCATCCGGGGCAGATGACGGTGGCGGAGAGGATCAAGGGACTCATCGATGGCAGCTCGCTGGTCGATAGCACTACGGACGATGTGCAGGACGCCTACAGCCTGCGCTGCATCCCACAGGTGCTGGGCCCGGCGATGGAGGCCATCTCCTTCCTTGTACAGAAGCTGCGGATAGAGATCAACTCAGTGACCGACAACCCGCTCGTGTTCGCCGACGGCTCTGTCCTCTCCGGTGGGAACTTCCACGGCGAGATCCTCGGGCTGGCGCTGGAGATGGCGGGGATGGCCCTGGCGGAGGTGGGAAACATCGCCGAGCGGCGCATCGACCGCCTCCTGACGAGCACGGACCGCGGCCTGCCCCTGTTCCTTGTGGAGGACGGGGGGGTCAATTCAGGCCTGATGCTCGTCCAGTACACCGCTGCGGCGCTGGTAAGCGAGAATAAGGTCCTCTGTCATCCCGCTTACGTCGATTCCATCCCCACCTCCGGTGGCAAGGAGGATCACAATAGCCTCGCCCCGATCTCCGCGCGCAAGGCGTTGCGGATCATCGACAACCTGGAGAGGATCGTGGCGATCGAGTTCCTCAGCGCCGCCCAAGGGATCGATTTCCAGGGGCCAGGCGGATTGGCCCCAGCGACATCTCGCCTCTACGAGCGGGTACGAGGGATCGTTCCCCACGCCGATCGCGATATGTACGTTGCAAGGGAGATAGAGCAGCTGGCACAGGCAGTGCGTGCGGGTGATCTGGTAGATGGCTAAGCATAGGACAGGGATTGTCGGTGTGTTGGGGCAGACGAACGTCGGCAAGTCGACGTTCTTGAATGCGGTGATGGGGGAGAAGCTGCTCATCACATCGCCCAAGCCGCAGGCGACGCGCAACCGCATCCGTTGCATATACACTACCGACGATGAGCAGATAGTGTTCGTCGACACCCCCGGCCTGCACCGTCCGCACAACCAGCTCAGCCGGCACATTCTGCGCGAGGCGTTCAGATCGCTGCGCGAGCTGGACGTGATCCTGTACATGGTCGCCCCTTGGGGGAGCGTCAGCAACTATGACCGTACCGTGCTGGAGAGCCTTGATGGGGAGGAACGGCCGATCATCCTGCTGGTCAACAAGATCGACACAGCCCGCGGGAACGCGCTGGAGGAGACGCTCCTCGACTACGATCGCACCGGGAAGTTCCGCGAACTCATCCCAATCTCGGCGACCGAGGGGAAGAACATCGATGAAGTGCTGAGGACGCTACGTCCCTACCTGCCGAACGGCCCGGCCCTCTTCCCCGCCGATCTCAAGATCGATCGCCCCACTGAGTTCCTCGTCGCTGAGCTCATTCGCGAGAAGGTGTTCGCGGTCACGTTCCAGGAGGTCCCGTACAAGACGGCCGTCCTGGTCAAGTGGATGCACGAACGCGACGATGGGTTGGTCGAGATAAGGGCGGACATCGTAGTTGACAGTAAGTCCCATAAGGGCATTATAATCGGAACACAGGGAAAGCTGATCAAGCGGATCGGGAGCTCGGTCCGGCCGCAGATCGAGGCTCTATTGGGGGCGCACATCTATCTCGAGCTCATGGTGAAGATAAGGCGTGGGTGGACGAAGGATGAAAACGAGATCGAACAGCTCAGCGGGTCGTGAGGTGAGAAGCAGCAGATGCTGACAGTCGTGTCGGGGAGGATACTTGTCATCGATGACGATCCGGATTGGGGGCTCATCGTCAGGAAGATCCTCGGGCCGGCCGGTAACGAGGTGGTTACGGCTACCAGAGGCAGTGACGGCCTGGCGCTGCTCAAAAGGGAGCAGTTCGACATCGTCATCGTCGACATCATCCTGCCAGACGCACTGGGAATCGACCTCATCCCCCGCATTCACGCCGATCATCCGGACACAGCGATCTACGTGCTGAGCGGACACAGCGCAGCCTACAGCGCGGCGAGTGCCCTCCAGCAGGGGGCGGAGCGCTACATAGACAAGTCGATTGAACCGGACGCTCTGCGGGAGATGGTCGAGCATACGCTCGAGCGACGGCGCCTACTGCGTTCGCTGCACGCGGAGAGGGAACGCTACGAGCAGCTGGTAGCGAACGCGCCAATTGGCGTGTTCACGATCGACGCCAGGACTCTGCAATTCAGCTTTGCCAACAGGTTCCTCCTCGAACTCACCGGCTACACTTCTGAGGAACTGTTGGGGCACACGCCTCTGGAGTTCATACGTTCCGAGGACAGCGAGCTGTTGAAGGAGCGGCTGCGCGCACGTATCGATGGTTCCGTCCTCCCCAGTGGGGATAAGGTCACCTACAGCTTCAAGAAGAAGGATGGTTCGACCATCATCATGCAAGTGGAGACCCACCTTGTGGAGGAGAATGGGGAGAGGTTCATCGAGGGAACGGCGCGCGATGCGACACTTGAGGTACGAATCTCTCAGCTGCAGCAGACCGTCATCTCGGTCGGCCAATCGATTCTGGCCTCTAGAGAGATCGATCGCATTCTGCAGTCGGTCCTGGACGCGATAGTCGAGCAGAGTGGTTTTCAGCGTGCCGTTGCTACCCTCTACGACCTGTCCTCCCCCAACCCCGAGGAAGGAGAGGCGTACAAGACCCTCGCCGCCGGTCTGAGCGATGATGATCTGGAGAGCCTGCACTCCGGAGGGGCGATGACGGCCACCGAGCGGAGGATGGCGTTCGCTGAGAGGTTTCGCATGGGGGATGCCTACTACATCCCGCACGACAGGACGCCTTGGAGCCCCGATCTTGGCCTGTCGGGGAGCGTATCGTTCGATGGGTGGGACCCGGACGACTTCCTGTTCATCCCGCTGCGCGGATCGGAAGGGATCATCGGGCACATCTCTATCGACGATCCCGTTGACCGCGCGGCTCCAACGGTGGATACCCTGAAGCCTGTCGTGGCCCTTGCCAACCTGGCTGCACTCGCTGTCGAGCGGACCTATCGCTTCTCCCAACTGGAAAAACAGAAGAGGAGGTTGCACGGCCTGGCACAGTTTAGCCGCGAGCTTGCTGCGGCACAGGACATAGAGATGATGTGCCATCTGGCGGCCAAGCGACTGCAGCGGGATATGGGCTACGAGTTGTGCAATGTCTTCATCAGGGATGAGGATGAGCTCGTACTGCTGGGATCGGCTTCTCAAGGAGACTATGCGGAGGAGAATGTCCTCTACATCGGCCTGCGCATGCCGCTTTCCGGGCCTGGATTCATACGCTGGGCGTTTGAAAACGGGAAGGAAGTCATCGTCCCGGATGTGAGAAAAGAGAAGGGATACCTCAAGTGGAGCGATCTGACCCGCTCTGAGATCGACATTCCCATCCTCACCAGCAAGGAAGTACTCGGGGTGATCAACGTGGAGTCGACCAGAATCAGTGCGTTCGGGGAGCAGGACAGGGAGATCATCACCGCATTGGCCAGCCAGTTGGGGGTTGCAATCATGAACCTCAAGCGGCACACGTCACTCTTTCAGATGCAGGGCCTTGCGAACATGTTGGTCGGAGCCACCTCGGTCGATGAGCTCGTCGCGAGCACGCTCGATTTCCTGCGCGAGCAGTACTCCCTGCAGAGGAGCGTGATCCTCCTTCGGGAAGGGGATGAACTCGTCGTGCGCGCAGTCCGTAATCCGAGCGGCGAGAGCGGCCCGGAGATCGGGAGGAGACTGCACCTGGGAGAAGGGATCGTGGGATGGGTTGCTGAGCACAACGCGCATGCTCTGGTAGGTGATGTGACGGATGACCCTCGCTACGTGGAGGGGTTTCCTGGGACACGCTCTGAGGTTGCCGTGCCGGTGATTATCTCAGATGAGGTGTTGGGGGTACTGACCGTTGAGAGCACGCAGGTGGGCGCGTTCGACGATGAGGATCGACAGCTCTTGACCTCAGCAGCGGCCCAGCTCGCGGTCGCTCTATCCAACCTGTTGGCGCAGCAGCGGCTGCGCGAGCAGGCGATCCGCGACCCGTTGACGGGCCTGTTCAATCGGCACTACCTGAATGAGGTGATCGATGGAGAGCTCGATCGAGCCGATCGCTACGGACGGGAGATCACCCTGATGATGCTCGACATCGACGGCTTCCGGTGCGTGAACAACACCCTCGGCCATCTGAAGGGGGATGAAGTACTGCAGAGGGTGGCCGATGTGCTGCAGGCCGGCGTCCGCGCTGCCGATCGCGTGATCCGCTACGGCGGGGATGAGTTCCTCATATTCATGCCAGAGACGCTCGACGATGCCGGGCTCGTCGAGCAGAGGCTGAAAAGCGAAGTGGCAGCTCTCGCTACGAGGCTGGGGATTGACGGCATCGGCCTGTCGATCGGCACATACGTGCGGCGTGCTGGGGACGATCTCCCCATCGAGCAGATCCTCGCTCGAGCCGATCGGCTGATGTATGAGGACAAGCGGCGCACCTACGCTTCGCGCGAGCAGGGAAATGACTATCGTTATTAGGCCACTGAGCGCGCCACGCGATCTATCATCCTGCGTCAGCCTGCAGAAAGAGGCATGCGATGGCACTGCGTTCTTCTCCGCGCCAGCGATGGTCGCTGTGCAGAGGAGCGAGGGGTTGATCCTCGGGGCGCTGGATGACGATGGCGTGGCGCATGGGGCGATCGTCGATGTGGCGAGCGTGGACGGAGAGGGGATGAAGCGCTGGTTCACCGCGTTTCGTGCCGTTTCCGTTGGGGACAGGAACAACGGGATTGGGACGCGGCTCCGCTGTGAGGAGCGGGATCTGGGGATGAGACGGGGTGTCGAGCTCATCAGTTGGGCGATCGACCCGCTGAGGAGCTTGGAGGCACACATCGCGTTCAATAAGCTCGGTGCCGTTGCAACCGGCTATGAGAGGGACATGTACGGTGAGCTGCGTGACAGCAGGAACAGCGGCCTGGCCACCGACCGCCTGATCGTGGAGTGGTGGCTCACCTCGCCGCGGGTGTGCGGAGTGATCGATCGCCGTGCTCTGCCATATCACTTTCACCTCGGCCTGGACAGGATGGAGGTGGCAACGCGCACTGCCGTGGCCCCCAACGGACATCGGCGCCTGCTCGGGTTCGACGACTCCGTGTGCAGCGGGATTATCTCTCACTCCGTGATCCTCGTTGAAATCCCGGCGAAGCTCGACGCGCTACGCGAGGAGGACATTGACCTGGCACGCGATTGGCGGGTGCGCACCCGCGACATATTCGAGCGGATGTTCACCTCCGGCCACATCATCACCGGCCTGGTGCACGAGGGCGGTAGGAGCTTTCAGCTGTTCGAACGGGCGAGCAGGGGGACGATCCTGGAGAGGGAGGGCTAAGTCCCCTGCTGGGGTCTGTTTCTACGCCCGCGCAGCGGGCGGGTGGCTGCCTTGTCAGATGAGCGAGCAGGATCGTCGCGTGGTATCATCTGCGCGTGGAGAGAGTAAGGAGGAAAGATGAACAAGACAGAACTGGCGAAGATGATCGATCACACGCTCCTCGGCCCGACGGCGTCCACAGAGGGGGTGCGCAAGCTGTGCGATGAAGCGAAGGAATACGGATTCGCGTCGGTCTGCGTCAATCCCTGCCACACGGCTCTTGTGCGCGAGCTCCTCGATGAAGATGATCCGAAGGTCTGTGTCGTGATCGGCTTCCCGCACGGAATGTCGACAAGCGAGGTGAAGGGGTTCGAGGCGCAGAAGGCGATCGCTGATGGCGCTGATGAGCTGGATATGGTGATCAATGTCGCAGCGCTGAAGGCGGGGAACTACCGGACTGTGTCGGAAGACATCCGCGCCGTCTGTTCCGCGGCGGAGAAGGCCCCACGCCGGGCGCTGGTGAAGGTGATCCTGGAGACATCCCTGCTCGACGACACGGAGAAGCGCGCCGGCGCGATCCTGGCAAAGGCCGCTGGCGCCGACTTCGTCAAGACTTCGACGGGATTTGCCTCTGGTGGAGCGACCGTGGAAGACGTGGCGCTCTTGCGGGAGACGGTGGGCCCGGAGCTGGGAGTGAAGGCGGCCGGCGGTATTCACACTTATGAAGAGGCGCTGGCGATGATCGAGGCGGGAGCAACGCGAATCGGCGCCAGCCGCAGTGTGGCGATCGTCGAGGGCGCTCCGGAGTAGATGGGGATCGAGCGGGGAGAAGGGTTCGTCCTGCGTGTGCGCGACTTCGCTGAATCTGACGTGATCGTCACCCTGTTCACCGAGCAGTGGGGGAAGAGAACGGGGATCGCCAAGGGGGCGCGTCGCTTCAAGTCGCGCTTGGGGGGTGTGTTCGACCTCCTCAATCGGGTGGAAGTTGTGTTCTACGCCAAGGCGCAGCTCGACCTCATCAGCCAAGGGGCGCTCATCTCCGGCTACCCGCGGCTGAAGAGCTCCCTGAACACGGTAGTCAGCGCCCTCTCCGTGGGCAAGCTTCTCGAGAGGCTCCTCCCCCTCCATCAGAGGGAGGATGCCCCCTACGCCCTCTTCGCTGAGTACCTGGGGAGAATGGAGGAGGGGACATCCCCCGCCGAGCAGATGGCCGTGGCGGCGATGCTGAAGATCGTGGCGGTCCTCGGGCATCGTCCCCAGTTCACCGCGTGCGTGCGCTGCGGGAGCACAAGCGGTCCGTTCGTCTTCGTGCCAGAGCGAGGAGGGGTGATGTGCACCAGGTGCGAACAGCGGGGTATCGATATAAGCAGGGGTCTCGCCCTGTCGTTGAACGCGCTGATCGATCGCCCCCTGTCGAGGGCGGGGATCATCCACTTGAAGCCGGATGAGATCGCACTCGCCCGTGACATGCTGGATGCCTATGTAAGGGAACTTGTGGGCGCACCGCGCGGGATGATGAAGGTCTGACTTGATATGCTACTCATGTTTTATCTATAGTTTCCTTCTTAGGAGGGTGAGATGCACTGTCAGTTACAATCTCCAGAAAGGAAGCTGTTTGATGGCGAAGTGAAGATGGTTGTAGCGCGTAGCCCAGAGGGAGAGTTCGCTGTCATGGAGGGGCACGCCCCGCTCATGGCCGCACTCGGCCCGTCCCCACTGCGCATCAAGACCGACAGTGAGGAGAAGACCTACGCGTTGAGCGGGGGGGTTCTGCAGGTGAGCGCCGATGGTGTCACAATCCTCGCCCACGAGGCGATTCCCGCCGATGCGATCGATATCGAGGCTGTAAACAAGCGCAGGGAGGAGCTCTCTGGTGCCCAATCGCCCGATGCCGCTGGCTCGACGGGGCAGGAGATAGCTTACCTCGATGTGCTCAGTAAGCTGGGGGAAAAGCATGAATAGGCGAGTTGTCGTTACTGGAGTCGGCCTGGTCACGCCGATTGGCACGGGGAAGGACGCGTTCTGGGAGGCTCTCATCTCCGGAAAGAGCGGGGTGCAGCGGGTCGATGACCTTATCGATCTCTCTGATATCGATGTAAAGATCGGTTCAGTCGTGCGGGACTTTGATCCCCTGGAGCACATGGACAAGCGGCGCGCCCGGCGTATCGATCGCACGACCCAATTTGCCCTCGTCGCCTCCAAGCTGGCGCTTCGCGATGCCGGTCTCTCCCCGAGTGAGCTGCCGCTGGAGCGGACGGCGGCGATCGCTGGAACGGGGATCGGTGGGATGCAGACGATGGAGGAGAACTTCGCTGTGCTCGCCGAGCACGGGCCGCATCGCGTCAGCCCGTTCTTCGTCCCGCGATTGATGCCCAACGCCAATGCCGGTGAGATAGCGATTGAATACGGAATGAGGGGTCCGAACTTCGGTGTTGTCTCCGCCTGCGCCAGCTCCGCACACGCGATCGGGATCGCCTCAGAGCTGATTCGTTCCGGGTTGTGCGATGTCGCTGTCGCCGGTGGATCAGAAGCGGCCCTGGTGCGCATCGCCTACGCCGGATTCACCAAGATCGGCGCCCTCTCCAAGCGAAACGACGACCCGCAGCGTGCGTCGCGCCCGTTCGATCGGGACCGCGATGGATTCATCATGGGAGAAGGAGGAGGGTTCATCATCCTCGAAGAGCGTGAACAAGCGACGAAGCGCGGTGCCCACATCTATGCGGAGTTGGTCGGTTTCGGCATGAGCGCGGATGCTGAGCACATCACCGCCCCTGCCGAGGACGGCGCTGGAGCGGTTCAGGCAATGGAGATGGCGATGGAGCGCGCCGACGTCTCCCCTTCCGCCATCGATTACATCAACGCACACGGCACGTCGACCGTCTTGAACGATAGGACGGAGACGATCGCCATCAAGAGGGTCTTCGGTGATGCGGCGAGGAAGGTGAAGATCAGCTCGACAAAGTCTCAGACGGGGCACCTGCTCGGTGCCGCGGGTGCGGTGGAGTCGATCGCCACTCTCCTGTCGATGGAGCATGGGATGATCCCAGCGACGCTGAACTACGAGAACCCGGATCCCGAATGTGATCTCGATTACACTCCACGCAAGGTGGAAAAGCAGATCCAGCTGGCCATGAGCAACTCCTTCGGCTTCGGTGGGCAGAACGCGTCCCTCCTGTTTAGGAGGGATGAGTAGGCGAAGGAGACGGCCTGTTGGCTAGAACTGGGTGATGAAGCGCAGGTCGTTTCCGAAGAAGACGCGAATGTCGTCGATCCCGTAGCGGAGCATTGCCATCCGCTCGATCCCCAGGCCGAAGGCGAATCCCGTCACTTTGTCGGGGTCGTAACCAACGTTTGTCAGTACCGCTGGATCGACCATCCCCGCCCCCATGATCTCCAACCAGTCCTCCGCCCCGGGGGCGCGCATGTGCACCTGCACAGAGGGCTCGGTGAACGGGAAGAAGTCGCCGGACAGACGCATCTCGTACCCCTCACCGAAGAACTCGTGGATGAACGCTTCCAGTACGTACTTCAGATTGGCGAGCGACAGCCCCTCCTCCACCCACAGCAGCTCCACCTGGTGAAACACGGGAGAGTGGGTCGCATCCTGCGTGTCCCTGCGGTAGCAACGCCCGGGACAGATGATCCGCACGGGCGGATCGGTCTGCTCCATCACCCTGATCTGCACCGGTGACGTGTGCGGGCGCAGCAGGGTTGTATCATCGATGTAGAACGTGTCCCAGTCGTCGCGCGCGGGGTGATCTGCGGGGATGTTCAGCGCCTCGAAGTTGTGGTACTCATCCTCGATCTCCGGCCCGGTAGCGACATCGAACCCCATGCGCAGGAAGATCGATTCGATCTCCTGCTGCACCTGCGTCAACAGGTGCTTGTGCCCCAGTGGATGATAGACACCGGGCAGTGTGAGGTCGATCCGCTCGCTCTCTATCCTCGCATCGAGGGCTGAAAGAGAGAGCTTCTCCTTGCGGATATCGAATATCTCGTTCGCTTCCCGCTTCAAATCGTTTAGGAGCTTCCCTGCTGTGGCCTTGTCCGCCGGGTCAATCTGTCCCATCAGCTTGAACAAGTCGGCAATCTTCCCCTTCCGGCCCAGAAACTCGATGCGAAACGCCTCCAGGCTATCGAGGTCCTCAAGCCTCAGCGTCTGTGCAGAAAGCTCTTCCTTGACATGCGAAATCCGCTCTTGTAACTCGGTTAGCTCGATCATGGCCTGATTCTACAAAGAGGTTGGCGCTTTGACAAGCAAGGGTGTGGGACGTATCCTCGTTTCATGACGCTTCTCAAGAGAGCGCAGCAAGAAATGGGGGAAAACATGGACTACAACAAGCGGCGCAGTGCACTGACAGCTAAGATCGATGCCGATTCATTCCTCGTGTACAACATGGAGGGATCGGATTTTCCGAGTATGTACTACCTTTCCGGATTCACTGGCGAAGGAGCCCTCCTCGTGTCGAGCAAGGGGCCTCTTCTGATCACCGATTCCCGCTACACCGAGCAAGCGAGCCGCGAGGTCCCCAAGATTCCCGTGCGTCAGGTGGCGGGATCGTATCTCGATGAGATCACGGACGCGGTCACGGCTTCAGGATACGGCAGCGTCGCCCTCTCCGGAGTGCGCACGAGCTGCTCCCTGGTCAACAAGCTGTGCGATAAGCTGGAGGCGAAGGTCGTCATTACCGAAGACCCGGTGAACGAACTGCGGGCGTTGAAGGAACCAGAGGAGATCGAGCGCATCCGGGCAGCGGTCAAGCTGACCGAGGAATCCCTCACTGAACTGATCCGTGGCATCAGAGTGAAAATGAGCGAGCGCGAGCTGGCCCTGCGGTTGGAGTTCATCATGCGCGAGAAGGGAGCAGAGCAGGTGGCGTTTGACCTAATCGTCGCCGCTGGTGAGAACTCGGCCCTGCCGCACTACCAGCCGGGGGAGCGTCTGCTGAAGGAGGGGGACCTGCTCCTGTTCGACATCGGAGCGAAGCTCGATCGCTACTGTGCGGACATGACCCGCGTCTTCTCGGTCGGCAAGCCGACAGCTAGAGCACAAGGGATCTACGATATCGTCCTTGCCGCCAACAAAGCGGGGATCGCCGCCGTCTCAGCCGGCGCGGATGCCAAGGCGGTCGACGCCGCGGCGCGCGATCTGATCGCCGCAGAGGGGCATGCCGAGCACTTCCAGCACGGCCTGGGGCACGGTGTCGGCCTGGAGGTACACGAGGGCCCACGCCTGTCACCGATGAGCACTGATGTCTTGCAGGCGGGGATGACGGTCACTGTGGAACCGGGGATCTACCTCCCGGGTTTCGGCGGCGTACGCATTGAGGATCTGACCGTCGTCACGCAGGATGGGTGTGAGGTTCTCACAAGCTTCCCCAAGGAGGAGCTGGTGCAGGTTGGCTAGTATCAGGATGCGTTACCTCGTTATTGTCCTTGCTCTGCTCTCGATCTTGCTGATCGGAGGATGTTCCCTCTTTCTAAGCGGTCCGGTGGCGCAGTTCGATGTGCAGCCAGTGGTGATCTACACCGGGACGAGCGTCACCTTCGATGGCTCGTCATCCTACTCCAAGACAGCAGTCGTCTCCTATCACTGGACGTTCGGCGACGGGGCTGAGGCGGATGGAGAGAGGGTGAGCCACACCTACGCTGAACCAGGCGCCTACACCGTTACCCTGAAGGTGCATGACAGCAGCGGGCAGGAGGCATCGACAAATCGAGAGATCGTCGTCTACGCGCAGAGCGGGACTGTCATCTTCCACGATGACTTCGCCGATGGGCAAGCGGCGCTCGAGCGCTGGCAGCTCGACCCACAGTGGGCGAGCGCTGGTGAAGGGACGATCGATAGCCTGCATGGAGGGCATGGGAATGTGCTGCACATCCACAGCGGCGGTGATCGCTGGCAGCGGCGCTATGTCAGTGTGAAGATCCCGCCGCTGCGCGTCGGGCAGAGGCTCGTCTTCACCTGCGAGGCGATGATGAGCAAGACCAAGGACGCCCAGATGCTCGCCATCTACCCGCTGCGCAAGTCCCTCGAAGATGTCACCCCGTCCATGCCCTACTACCTGTACACCGATGAGGGCGGCGGAGCGGAGATGCACGAGGTAGACGCGCACGGAACGGATATCAGACACCCGCTGTCTTTCGCTCCAGGCATCTACCTGTGGTACACCTACAGGTTCGTCTTCTCCCCCGATGGGTACGAGTTCTACATCAACGACGCGCTGTACGCATCAGGAAGGAGTGGGATGGTTGTGAAGGACGGAGGACAGTGGCTGATTGTCCTTGGAGATGAGAGCCACGAAGAGGCGTGCGATGCCTACTTCGACAACATCGACCTCAGCGTTGAGGAGTGATCGGACTGATCTGATAGGAGAATACGGTTTGGCAGGAAGGGTTCGGCTATAATGGGATCACTATGGCAGTTGTAAACAAGATCGGCAAGGTGATGAAGCGCAATCACGCCCTGGTCACCTTCGATCAGGGGAGGATCACGCACGCGATCAGGCGGGCGGCGGATTCGATCGGCGGGTTTGAACAGGATTACCTGGAAGGGATCAACGATCGGATCTTCACCGCTGGAGCTGGCGATGAGGGGATAGCTGAGTTTCTCGCTGACCTTGTCGTCGTCGTGCTGAATGGCGATCCGCATCACTTGGTGGCAAACTTCCCCCCCACGGTGGAGGAGATCCAAGATGTGGTGCTACATGTGCTGCGCAGTACCGGCTTCACGCGCGCCGCGGACGCCTACACCGCCTTCCGCTGGGGACACCACTGGGTGCGACAGGGGGCGATTACGCAGGAGCAGTTCGTAAGAAACGGATATCCCCCTGCACAGATGGATCCCTTTCTGGAATGGAACCGCGCACACGGCTGCGACACGATCGATGGCTTAAACGAGATCGTGCGAAGTGGAAGGATCAAGTCGCTGATCGATGCCTCCCTTTCCGTCTACGAGTCCTCCCTGGACAGGGCCGCTGCGAAGGTCGTCGAGCGGATAGAGGCAGGGGACGAGATCAAGATGATCTGGGTGAGCGGTCCGTCATCTTCTGGGAAGACGACGACCACGGTCAAGCTGACCGACCGGTTGCGGCGCAAGGGTCTGCGGTTCCTGATGCTGAACCTGGATGACTACTTCTGGCCACTGATCGAACACCCCAGCGACTGGATAAACGACCGCAACTACGAGACACCGGAGGCGCTCGATATTCAGCTTTTAAACGAGCACCTGCGCGCTCTGCTGGCTGGCGAGACGATCGATAAGCCGGTGTACAGCTTCAAGGAGGGGAGGCGCGTCGCCACCAAGAAGGTCACGCGCGATCCGGATCAGATCCTGCTCCTTGATTGTCTGCACGGATTCTACCCGCCGATGGCCGAGGGGATCGATCCCAAGTATATCTTTCGGCTGTACATCGAGGCGATGAACCCGCTCTACGAGAGCTCGGTGATGAAGCCGTTGGTGGAGATGGACTGGAGCGGCGAGCGCATGACCCGGTTTGAGGACGTACGTCTGCTGCGGCGATCGCTGCGCGACGTCGTCCACCGCAATCATCCTCCTCTCTCCACGCTCCTCCACTGGCACTACGTGCGCGAGGGCGAGCTGTTCTCCATCATCCCGCTCAAAGGTATGGCCGATTACACGGTGAATGGAGGGATGCCCTTCGATCTTCCCGCGCTGAAGCCGTTCTTCTCCGGGGGGGACAGCATCTGGCCGGAGGCGAACAGCCTCGATCAGTACGCATCCTTCCTCGATGCCCGCATCCGTTACAAGCGGGTGAGCCGGCTTCTAGATGCCATCGAGGGTTTGAGCATGGAGGACCTCTCGCTCATCCCTGGAGACGCCGTGGTGCGCGAGTTCATCGGCGGAAGCACGGTGAAGATTCCCCACAACGAATGAGGTGGTGTGAGAGCGTATGCCAGCAAACCTGACAGCCGACTTTCTCAAGGCCCGTAACGAACTGCGCGCAGCAAAGGACACGCAGGCCAAGCTTGCGGCGCTCGAGAAGATGCTCGCCACCATCCCCAAGCACAAGGGGACGGACCACATGCAGGCCGACATCAAGCGGCGGATCGCCAAGCTGAAGGAGGAGCAGGGGAAGACCTCCCACCACAGGGGCCCGCAGCTCGACCACATCGAACGCGAGGGCGCGGGACAGGTCGTGCTGCTAGGCCCGCCGAACAGCGGGAAGTCGAGCATCCTCGCAGCGCTCACCAACGCGCACCCCGAGGTCGCCGACTATCCCTACTCAACCGTGCTCCCTCTGCCCGGGATGATGAGATTTGATGACGTGCAGATACAGCTTGTGGACCTCCCTCCGATCAGCGCCGAGTACAGCGAATCATGGCTGTACAGCCTCGTCCGTCAGGCCGATCTCTGCTTGCTCATCTTGGATGGAAGCTTAGAGGCTGAGGAACTCTCAGATGCGGTTGAGGAGATCATCATGCTCCTCGAAGAGCGCCACATCAGGCTCGTGCCGCAGCGGGAGGAGACGGAGGAGGAGATGCGCGTGCGGGATGTCCCTTGCCGGATCGTCCTCACGCGGGGTGATCTTGGCGATCTTGCCGCGCTGGTAGAGGAGCTTTCTGAACTCTTTCCAGTGATCGTTACGTCTCCGGTCGATGGGAGCGGCCTTGACGCGCTGCGGGAGGGTGTCTTCAGTGCCCTCAATGTCATTCGCGTGTACACAAAGCTCCCTGGCAAGCCGGCGGACATGGTGGAGCCGTACGTGCTCCCCGCAGGGAGCACAGCCCTCGATGCCGTACGCATGGTGCACCGAGACTTCGTCGATCGCCTCAAGTACATCCGCGTGTGGGGTTCTGGGAAGTTCGACGGCCAACAGGTCCCATCGACGCACATTCTCGCCGATCGCGACATTATCGAGATCCACTTGAGCTAGAGCTGATCCGGGTCGATGTCGATCTCCAGCGTGTTCTTGCCCTTGCCCGAGAGTTTTTCATTCACTCTCGCACAGGCCGCCCTGACCGTTTCACTTGACTCACCCTTGATCAGGATGACATCGCGCGATCGCTTCCTTGGGTGCGGTGCGGGGCCGATCACCTGCAGCCCATGGCCTTTCAGTAATGTAAGCAGCTCATGCGAATCACTTGTGTGTGGGATGATGATCCGCGCGAGGCGGGAGAACGGGGGATAGAACATCTCCTCACGCTGCGAGATCTCCTGACCGTACAGCGTATCGTAGTCTCCGGTGACCGCAGCTCTGATCGCGTAGTGATCGGGGTAGCTCGTCTGAACGATTGCCCGCCCATCGCCGTCCAATCGGCCGAACAGGCCTTGCAGGTACTGATACGCCCGCTCCGCGGCGCGGAAATCCGGCCGGGCGAGGATCGCATCCGCCCCGATCGCTGCTGCCAGGCCAAGGCCGCGGATGATCGGTCCCTTTGCAGCAAGGGGCGTGGCGACGATGATCTGCGCTGCGCCGTTGATCGCGCCTTCGGCTCGTGCAAGTGCACCTTTGCTTGCTAGCGATGTCCGATCGATGCGCGCAATCGTAGCGTTTGGGAATCGCTCCCGCATTATCTGCTCGACGCGCTCGCTCCCGATCCCGACGAAGCGCAGGCTGCGCGACCCGCAGTTGGGGCAGACCATCCGCGGATATGCCGTCCCACAGACGCGACAGACGAGCTGTGCAGCGCGCACGTCGTAGGTCAGGTTCGCCCCGCAGCGCGGACAGCGCAGTGGCTGACCACACTTCTTGCACAGTACCGCCTGGAAATATCCGCGTGCATTGACCCCGATCAGAGCGCGCCTTCCTCCCGCTAGAGTTTCAGCGATGGCATCGAGGAGATCCTGGCTCAACGCTCCCCTCTCCCCCTTCATGTCGACGACGATCGTGTCCATGGCGACCTGTTCACCCGCATCCCGGGCGAGGTCGAACTTCCCCTCCCCGGCGCGGGAAAAGGTCTCGATCGATGGCGCAGCCGATCCGAAGATGGCTTCGACCCCATCCATGCGTGCGACCATGTCGCGAGCGTGGTAGTGGGGGAGCATCTCGTCCTGCTTGTACGAGCGGTCCTGCTCCTCATCGACGATCACCAGGCCGAGATGAGGGAAGGGGAGGAACAGGGCCGAACGCGTCCCGACGACGACGTGCACCGATCCGCGCGATACATCGCTCCATATCCGTCCCCTCTCTCCCTCCGAGATCCCGCTGTGGTAGAGGGATATTGGGATGCTGAGCGATCCCTGCAGCGCTGCGAAGACCGCTCGCGCGATGAGGATCTCCGGTTCCAGGATGAGTGCCATCTCGCCGCGGGCGTTCGCCGACTCGATCGCGGATGCGTATTCATCCATTCTCGATCGTGAGAAGAGGAGCCTGTGCTCGCCCCTCTTCATGGGGCCACTCCTCTCCCCGGACATCTCCTGCGGTTCGGGGCTAACCTCCTCGACGAAGCCCAGCTCGAGCAAGCGGTTGATCACGCTGGCGCTCGTCTTCAAGCCTTTCTTTAGTTCCGTCTCCGCGACCGGCCCTCCCGCTGCCAGGAGAAAGCGGAGCACCTCCGCCTGGCGAGGGGCCCGCTTGGAGAGGGATTGAATGTTCGCTGCTACTTGAGCTAGTCCCCCGACCGTCCTCAGGAGCCTTCGCCTCTTCACACTGAGCGTGCGCGGCAGGATGCGGTTGACAAAGGGGCCGGGGGGAGACATGTAGTACGCTGCCGTGTCGAGACAGAACGAAAGAGCCCTGGGGGTGAGTGAAGGGCCGGGCTTGACGCTCAGGACCGGCTCAAGAGCCCCTGGGTGCTCGCTATGCTCCGCCAGCTCCGACACAAGTCCAACCGCTTCTCGCCCGTGGAAACGGACCATGACACGCTTCCCAACAGCGATCTCCGCCTGCAACTGCTCAGGGACCGAAAAGTCGAACGGATGATCGGTCGGAATGGGAAGGAGAACGCGGGCTATCACTGGGCTGCCTTCTCCAAGTAGCCGAGCATCCCACGCACCGACATCGCAAGCTCCGGGCGCAGTTCCTCATTTAGATTGGGTGGGACGAGGCGCGGGTCGGCGAGAACATCATCGATCAGCTCGCCTTGTTCCATCCGTCCTCGCCTTGCCTCGATCCCGTCCGCCCAGCGCTTCAGCAAGTCAGCGTAGGCGAGAAGGAGGGCATCCGGGTTCCCTCCCGGTCCGAAGTGGGTGTAGAAGATCTCGCGAGGATGGAGTGAGCGCAGCCTGTCTATCGTCTGCAAGCTCACCTCAAGGTCGAAGCTCGGTGGGGGCGTCGTGCAGTAGAGGACACCATCGCGCAGCGCGCCAGCCGCATCCCCAACGTAGAGGGCCCTCTCCTCAGGCTCGAAGAAGCACATGTGATGAGGTGCGTGCCCCGGCGAATAGATCGCCTCAATGACGGTCCCGCCCCCTAGATAGGAC
>JAGGSM010000233.1 GCA_021159105.1 Candidatus Bipolaricaulota bacterium | reverse complement strand
GGTTGATACTGACCTCCGCACTGCCAATTTCCACGATATTCTGCATCCGGCTAGCAAACTTGTCCACCGTGTCAATCGGAAAGTCTGCACCCAGCACGTCCGTCTTGTAGTGCATGGGGATGATTACCTTTACATGCGGAAGTTGCCCCACAATGTTCGCTGCCTGCGCCGCATCGATGGTGAAGTATCCGCCAACGGGGATCATCGCTACCTCTGCGGCGGCTAACTGAGCCAGTTGTTCCGCATTTGGCATGTGTCCCAAGTCGCCAAAGTGAGCGAGATTGATTCCATCGATGGTGAAGGTGAAGATCGTGTTTTCACCGCGCTTCTTTCCCTGCTCCTCGTCATGGAAGGTACTGATCCCGGTGAACTTGATCCCGTGTGCTGTATGTTCCCCTGCCCCGCGTATGATCTCTGGAGATCCGGGAACACGATGAACCGCGTTGTGGTCGGAATGCTCGTGGCTTACCGTGACCACATCAGCCGCGAAGCTGGGTGCCTTGTACGGGATGTGTTCGTCGTATGGGTCAGTAATTATGGTCACGTCTTGTCCCTCAATGAGAAAACATGAGTGTCCAATCCAGGTTATCTTCATTGCTGCCTCCTTATTCTGCTGTCTTGAGCATCATCTGTACGAGACTAGGAAAATCGATCCCTGCCGCGGCCGCGGCGCGGGGGAGGTCACTCATCGGTGTCATGCCGGGGTTCGTGTTCACCTCGAGGACGTACGGTATCCCGTCCGGTGTCAGGCGAATGTCTACGCGGGAGTAACCGGAGCATCCGATTGCGTGGTGTGCAGCCAGGCTCAGTCTCTTGACCTCTTCACTGGTTTTCTCATCGAGCGGGGCGGGCACGATGAACTTCGTCATCCCTTCTTCGTACTTGGCCGAGTAGTTGAAGAACCCCTTATTCGGCACGATCTCCACAAGTGGTAGAACCTCTTCACTATTCTCTGTGCGCAGGATTCCTGCCGTCAGCTCTCGCCCTGGGATAAATTTCTCGATGAGGAAGGTACCGAATTGCTCTTGCGTCTCACATGCTGTCTCCATAAGGGCGTCCGCGTCGGTGACGATGTGGACCCCGATGCTTGATCCCTGGTTGCGGGGCTTGATGACAAGGGGAAGTTCGAGAGCCTCAAGTGTGTCGGCGCAGAACGAAGCGATGTCCTGATTGTCGTTGTATACGGACCCCGGAGGCACAAGCACATTGTTGCGTGCCAGGATGTCCTTGGTCCTTTCCTTATCCATCGCCCGTGCGCACGCCTGTGGCCGCGAGCCTGGGTACGATACGCCAAGCACATCGAGCAACAGAGCGATCGTCCCATCCTCTCCCGCCCCACCGTGTAAGACGTTGAACACGGTATCAATCCCCGCTAAGGCGGGGACGATGTCATCCGCGGTGTCTATTGCGAGCAGGACTGCGTCATGTCCGGTTTCACGCAGTGCTGCGGTTACATGCTCTCCCGAGACAAGCGATACCGCTCTCTCCGCGGAATCACCACCCGCGAGAACACCAATCCGTCTATTGCCCACTTGCCTCCTCCTTACAACTGGGAGTATACTTACACAAGTAAGCAGCAACAACGGAAGAGAAAGTGTGTGCAGAGCGGTCATCGATTCGCCTTATGAATTTGCTTGACATGCGCTGTGGCGCTTGGTATACTTCCGTTTGTAGTGACTGGTCATTGAAAAGTGGATAGCGTGGTAATGAGTTCCTCGTAAATGAGGAACCTTGTCAATTTTGAGTTAACAGTAAGGATCAAAAGCTAAAACTAAGAGAGTTTGATCCCAGCTCAGGATGAACGCTAGCGGTGCGCCTAACACATGCAAGTCGAGCGATCGAGCCAGACAGATTATCCTTCGGGTTATGACGACTGGTGACGGAGCGGCGAACTGGTGAGTAACACGTGGTCAACCTGCCCTCTTGACGGGGACAACCTACCGAAAGGGAGGCTAATACCCGATGTTGTTCAAGCCCGATGGGGCTTGTTCCAAAGACGGTCCTGCCGTCGCAAGGGGAGGGGACTGCGGCCTATTAGCTTGTTGGTAGGGTAAAAGCCTACCAAGGCAATGATGGGTAGCTGGTCTGAGAGGACGATCAGCCACATTGGGACTGAGATACGGCCCAGACTCCTACGGGAGGCAGCAGTGGGGAATCTTTCGCAATGGACGAAAGTCTGACGGAGCGACACCGCGTGGGGGATGACGGCTTTCGGGTTGTAAACTCCTTTTCTGGGGGAAGAATAAGGTCGGGAGGAAATGCCCGTCCGATGACGGTACCCCAGGAATAAGCATCGGCTAACTTCGTGCCAGCAGCCGCGGTAAGACGAAGGATGCAAGCGTTATCCGGAATTACTGGGCGTAAAGGGCGTCTAGGCGGTCGGGTAAGTCACCTGTGAAATCCCTCAGCTTAACTGAGGAAGGTCAGATGATACTGCTCGGCTTGGGTACAGGAGAGGAGGGTGGAACTCACAGAGTAGCGGTGGAATGCGTAGATACTGTGAGGTACCCCGATGGCGAAGGCAACCCTCTGGCCTGCTACCGACGCTGAAGCGCGAAAGCGTGGGGAGCAAAGGGGATTAGATACCCCCGTAGTCCACGCCGCAAACGATGTTCACTGGGTGTCGGTCACAAATATAGATCGGTGCCGGAGCTAACGCATTAAGTGAACCGCCTGGGGAGTACGGCCGCAAGGCTAAAACTCAAGAGAATTGACGGGTCCCTGCACAAGCGGTGGAGCACGTGGTTTAATTCGATGATAAGCGAAGAACCTCACCTGGGCTTGACATACTAGTGGTAGGAACCTGAAAGGGTGACGACCCTTCCCTTCGGGGTTGGGAGCTAGCACAGGTGATGCATGGCTGTCGTCAGCTCGTGTCGTGGGACGTAGGGTTAAGTCCCGAAACGAGCGCAACCCTTGTCGTTAGTTGCCAGCGGGTAATGCCGGGGACTCTAACGAGACTGCTGGTGAATAGCCGGAGGAAGGAGGGGATGACGTCAAGTCATCATGTCCCTTATGCCCAGGGCGACACACATGCTACAATGGGAGGTACAAAGGGTCGCAATACCGTAAGGTGGAGCCAATCCATAAAAACCTTCCTTAGTTCGGATTGAGGTCTGCAACTCGACCTCATGAAGCCGGAATCGCTAGTAATCGCGGGTCAGCCATACCGCGGTGAATATGTACTCGGGGATTGTACACACCGCCCGTCACACCAACCGAGTGGGGGGTACTTGAAGTCGTCCTATCAAAGGGCGCCGAGGGTAACCTCCGCAAGAGGGGTGAAGTCGTAACAAGGTAGCCGTAGGAGAACCTGCGGCTGGATCACCTCCTTTTTAGGGAGTTTCAAGACCAGCACACACTTTTGACATGTACCGCGCTATCCCTTTTCTCCCGTATTCCGTTTACAAAGGTGACACACGTTACCTTTTCTTACCGGGAACTTTACCTTCCAGAGCGTGTCTTTTCCTCGATCCACCTCAAGAACCGGGCTACCCTTGTCCCGTAGAACCTAAGGGGGTCAGATGATGCAATCGGTTCGTGAAAAGATGAGCATAAAAGATTTGCTGGCAGGAATGGGCGAATCGATCGACGTGCAACGGGGGGAGACGATCTTTCACCCCGGCACTCCCAGCAACGCCGTCTACCTTGTGGAAGAAGGGAAGGTTAAGCTGTCGTTTCTCGATGAGAGCGGCAAGACACTCACCATCGCTATCCTCGATCCAGACCAGATATTCGGTGAGATGTGCCTGGTTGGCGAGAAACTGCGACGCTACCTGGCGGCAGCCATCGAGGACTCCTACGTGCGGCGAGTGAACAAGAAGGACTTTGTCGATGCCGTGAACTCTGACCCATTCTACCTACAGCTCATGCTACAGCACTTCGCCAGCAGGACGCGTGTCCTCGAAGAAACGCTGGAGGATTTCGCATTCAAGGACATCCAAGCGCGACTATCCCGGCAACTCCTCAAGCTATCAGACGAATACGGTGTGAAGACCAAGGACGGGATCCTGATCGGCTTCCAACTTACGCACAAGGACCTGGCGGACATGATCGGCTCGGCGAGGGAGAACACGACACTCGCCCTCAATCGCTTCGCTCGCGAGGGGATCTTGGACAAGAGCCGCTATAGGATAGTAATCAAGAACGAGGAGGGCCTGCGCGAGAAGTGTCGCGCGCGCTCCTAGTCAGGCAGGAATGGCACGCCGTACCTGTTGAGAGAGGTCACCTGCGACAGAGGTAAACGCGGCTGTCGCGCGGGCCTGGTGGCATGCCCTATCGGCAGAAGCGCAGCCACGCTATAGCCTTCTGGAACCCCAAGCGCGGGGCCCAATCTTGCCCTGGATGGAGTGTAGGGAAGTGAATACAACCCTTCTTCCGTTGCCTGCAGCAGCATGTTCGCGATGGCGATCCACACTGAGGGGATGGCATAGGGGGCGTGCGGGTCGAAGAAGGCGGCGATCAGAACCGGCGCTGTCTCCAGGAACGGCTTGCTCGGGCCGATCGAATGATCCACAAACCACTCCTTAAGCTCCTCGTCTGCCCTCTCGTAGTACTCCCTTTCCGCCTGTTCACAAATCAAGCGCAGATTGTGCTTGATCGTTGTATCATCGACCACGACGAAGTGCCACGGTTGCCTATTGGCGCCGGATGCCGCCAGACGCCCGGCTTCGACAATTCGCCTGACTGCGGCCATCTCCACAGGTGTATCGAGAAACTCCCTGGCGCTCCGCCTGCCTTGGATGGCGCGCAGGACTTGGGAATCTTCCATTATCATGTCCAACCTCCATATCAGGGACACCTGTAGCTCAGAGAAGCGGGCCCGACGATGTCGAGCCCGCTATCCAAGCAACTACGTCTTCAAGGAAGCACAGATTAAATCTCTGCTAGCTTCTTGTACTCCTGGTAGCGTTCTCTGCACTCCGCTTCCAAGCGAGCGTGCAGCTCTGCTGCCTGTTCCGGGAAGGTCTTCACCAGGCTGGAGTAACGCACCTCCCCCATCAGGAACTCGTGGAAGTCTCCCGTCGGCTCCTTGGAGTCGAGGATGAAGGGGTTCTTCCCCTGCTCTTTCAAGAGAGGATTGTAGCGGTAGAGTGGCCAGTAGCCGACCTGCACCGCCAGCTTCTCCTCCTCCTGAGTCTGTCCCATACCCCGCTTCAGTCCCTGGTTGATGCAGGGGGCATAGGCGATGATCACGCTCGGCCCTGGATAGGCCTCCGCTTCCTGGAACGCCTTCAGACACTGGTTCATGTTCGCGCCCATCGCCACGGAGGCGACATAGACGTAACCGTAGCTCATGAACATCCGCCCGAGGTCCTTCTTCTTCGTCTTCTTCCCCGAGGCGGCGAACTTCGCCACCGATCCAGTCGGTGTCGCCTTGGATGACTGCCCTCCGGTGTTGGAGTAGACCTCGGTGTCCATGACCAGGACATTGACGTCCTTGTTCATCGCCATCACGTGGTCGAGGCCGCCGTAGCCGATGTCGTACGCCCAGCCGTCTCCACCGAAGATCCAGATCGATTTCTTGGTGAGAAGGTCCTTCATCGATAGGATCTGCTTTAGCAGATCACTCTTTCCAGCACCCTTCTCCAACAGCGAGATCAGCCTCGCACCAGCAGCGCGCGATCCTTCCGCGTTGTCTTTGCTTGCGAGCCAGTCGCTCAGGGCTGCCTTGATCTCTGCTGAGATATCGCTTGCGATCGTATCGCTTGCGATCGCATCGCTTGCCAGGCGGGTCAGGTGATCGCGGCGAGCTTGCATCGCCAGGTTCATCCCGAACCCGTACTCGGCGTTATCCTCGAAGAGTGAGTTGCCCCACGCCGGGCCGTGTCCATCTTTGTTCACGGTGTAAGGGACGGCCGGCGCCGAGCCACCGTAGATCGAGGAGCAGCCGGTGGCATTGGCGATGAGCATCCGGTCGCCGAACAGTTGCGTCGCCAGCTTGACGTACGGCGTCTCCCCGCAGCCGGGGCAGGCGCCGGAGAACTCGAACAGAGGTTGGAGGAATTGGCTGCCGGTGACCGTGTTCACGTTCACCTTCTCAGGGTGTCCTGGGAGTTTTTCGAAGAACTTCCAGTTGTCCACCTGCGGATCGAGCTGGCTGGCCAGCGGCTCCATCGTGAGCGCCTTTTCACCCTTCATCCCCGGGCAGACGGAGACACAGCTTCCACAGCCGGTGCAGTCGAGCGCGCTCACCTGAACGCGGAAATTGAATCCTTCCAGTCCCTTCCCCTTGGCTGGGACGGTGAGGAACCCCTCCGGTGCATCGGCTAGCTCGTCATCCGTTGCCAACACCGGTCTAATCGCAGCGTGCGGACAGACAAATGAGCAGAAGTTGCACTGGATACAGTTGTCCGGGTTCCACTCCGGGACGCTGATCGCCACTCCGCGCTTCTCGTACTGGCTCGTGGCGGTGGGGAAGGTCCCGTCCGGCCCTGTCCACTCGTACTTGCCATCGAGCTCGCCAGCGAAGGCGCTCACCGGGATGTCGTCCCCCTCCTGCAGCTCCATCGGGCGCATCACCTTGATCACCCACTCCGGAACCTGCTGCTCGGTTGTCTCACTCGACCCGGAGGCCGTTGCCCAAGACGTCGGAACTTCCACTTTCACGAGTTTGTCCAACGCCCCATCGACGCCGGCGTTGTTCATCTGCACTACCTTCTCGCCCTTCTTCCCGTAGGCTTTGACGATCGCCTCCTTCAATCGTGCGATTGCCTCATCGACCGGCAAGACGCCGGCCAGCTTGAAGAAGACGGTCTGCATGATCATGTTGATCCGTCCACCGAGGCCGACCTCTCCGGCCAGCTTGACCGCATCGATCGTGTAGAACTTGAGGTGCTTCTCGGCGATCGTGCGCTTCAGTGATGCGGGAAGGTTCTTTTCGAGTTCATCGCCGGTCCACGGGCAATTCAGGACGAAGGTCCCGTTCTCCTTGATCCCAGCGAGCAGATCGTACTTGTGGACGAACGCCGGGTTGTGGCAGGCGATGTAGTCCGCGCTCTTGACGAGATAAGGGGATTGGATCGGGGACTTCCCGAAGCGCAGGTGGGACATGGTGATTCCACCTGATTTCTTGGCGTCGTAGGCGAAGTAGCCCTGCGCATAGAGGTCGGTATGATCCCCGACGATCTTGATCGCGTTCTTGTTCGCTCCGACCGTTCCGTCGGCGCCGAGGCCCCAGAATTTGCACTGGATGGTCCCTTCCGGCGCGACATCGATCTCCTTCTCCAAGGGAAGAGACGTTCCGGTGACATCGTCGATTATCCCGACGGTGAAGTGGTTCTTCGGGGAGTCATTCTTCAGGTTGTCGAATACGCTCTTGACCATCGCCGGAGTGAAGTCCTTGGACCCGAGGCCGTAGCGCCCGCCGACCACGAGTCGGGCATCCCCGTGCTCCTTGAGCGTCGTCGATACGTCCTTGTACAGCGGCTCACCATCGCTCCCTGATTCCTTGGTACGATCCAGCACGCAGATCCGCTGGACGCTCTTGGGGAGCGCTTCCAGGAAGTGCTCGGCTGACCACGGGCGGTACAGGCGCACCTTCAGCACACCCACCTTCTCCCCCTGAGACGTGAGGTAGTTCACCGTCTCCTCGGCAACGTCGCACGATGATCCCATCAGGATGATCACACGCTCTGCATCAGGTGCTCCGACGTAGTCGAACAGGTGATAAGATCGTCCGGTCAGCTCGCTCACCTGCTTCATCATCTCAGCAACGATCTTCGGCGTTGCCAGGTAGTACCTGTTCGCCGCTTCCCTCCCCTGGAAGTAGATGTCCGGGTTCTGGGCGGTCCCCCGCAGGTGCGGGTGTTCCGGGTTCATCGCCCGCTTGCGGAACGCCTCGATCTCCTCCCATGGGGCGAGCTTGGCCATCTCGTTGTAGTCCAATACGTCGACCTTCTGGATCTCGTGCGAGGTGCGGAAGCCGTCGAAGAAGTGCACAAACGGGACCTTTGAGCGCAGGGCCGACAGGTGGGCGACGAGAGCGAGGTCCATCACTTCCTGCACCGATGCCGAGGCGAGAAGGGCGAATCCGGTCTGGCGGGTAGCCATGACGTCGGAGTGGTCACCGAAGATGGACAGGGCATGTCCAGCCACGGCACGCGCCGACACGTGAAATACCCCCGGCAGAAGCTCCCCAGCGATCTTGTACATGTTGGGGATCATCAGCAGCAGCCCCTGCGATGCGGTGAACGTCGTTGTCAACGCGCCGGCAACGAGTGAGCCGTGCACCGCTCCGGCGGCACCGGATTCCGCTTGCATCTCTGTCACCTGCAGCGGCTGCCCGAAGATGTTCTTGCGCCCGTGCGCCGCCCAGGTGTCAGCGACCTCACCCATCGGCGAACTGGGTGTGATCGGGTATATCGCGGCAACGTCGCTGAACGCGTAGGCAACGTGTGCTGCCGCCGTATTCCCATCGATCGTCATCATGTGTTTCTCTGGCATATCCTTCCTCCTAAACTGGTAGCATCGTTAACTTTAGACGTGCTTTCTATTGCGATTGTAACCCTCGCCCGTGATGGGCACAACGATCCGCAGGCACAGCGCAGAAGAAGGTGCAAGGAGGCTGTGAGAGCGGAGCGTTAGCGGAACAATGCGCAAGTTTGATTAAGCTGGTAAAGGGGGTAAACTCTCCTGTAATGTCGATCAGAGGCAGGGGATCCTTATCGCGCAACCGCAGCTTCGTCCTCGTCTGGGCGGGGCAGAGCCTATCGATGTTTGGCAGTCGCCTGACTTACATTGCCCTCATGTGGTGGGTACTTGAGAAAACGGGGTCTGCGAGCGCTCTGGCTGGCGTGGCCATTGCCACCGCTCTTCCCGTCCTCTTCCTCGGACCGCTCGCTGGGGTCTTCGTTGATCGCCTCGATCGTCGCAGGCTGATGCTGGCGATGGACCTCGCAAACGGCGTTATCATCGGCACAGCTGCCACTCTGCTCATGATCGGCGTGCTGCAAGTATGGGAGATCTACGTCCTTACGATCCTTGCCTCAACGGCAACTGTCTTCCACCGTCCTTCCCTTCAATCGTCCATTCCCAATCTGGTGCCCCAGGATGAGCTGATGAGGGCCAACGGCCTCTATCAGCTCTCAGCTGGCGCTGCTGGGATCGCCGGACCAGCGGTCGGCGGGATCCTGGTCGGCATGATCGGGAGCGGTGATACGATGCTGGTGGATGCGGTCACGTTCCTGCTCGCTGCGGTCTCCTTGGCGTTTGCTTCCTTCCCTTCTCCGAGGATAGAGGTGAAGAAGGGGCTCGGGGCGATCCTCTCGGATCTGGCGGCCGGTCTCAGGTTCCTCCGCGACAGCAGGATTCTGTTCTTCATGCTTCTTCTGTTTGCCCTCATCAACTTCATCCTCGCTCCGACGAGCATCCTCTTTCCGATCATGGCCAAGGACGTTCTCCACGCCGGAGCTCGCGGGTTCGGCCTGTTCGGCTCGGCTCTATCACTGGGCATGGTCATCGGAGGGCTGTTCACATCCCGTGCGAAGCGAGGGCGTCACCGCGGGCTGTTGATCATCGGTGGGTTGGCGCTGCTCGGAGTGATGCTCGCTGTGTTTGGGTTGTCGCGGGATCTGAGTCTCTCCCTTGCTGCGCTTGGAATCGTTGGCTTCTCCGTTGCCATGGTTAATGTGACTGAAGCGGTTATCTTCCAGACGTGTGTGCCGAACGACCTGCAGGGGCGGGTCTTCGCCGCGCAATCGGCGATCACCGACGGGCTACAGCCGATCTCGCTGGCTGCCACTGGCGCGATCCTCACTTTGCTCACTGCTCCGACGATCATCGTGGCCTGTGGAGTCGCGGCTGCCCTGGCAGGGCTGGGGGCGTTGCTCGTGCGAGGAATGAGGCAGCTTTGATATCGACCGGCCGGAAGCCGGTTTCTCTCTTGTGCTGTTTGCGCTTCGAGAGGGCGGGGGATATGCTGTTGTTCATTTCAGGAGCGGAGAAAGTGAATATGAAGATGGAGAGGGAAGCGCTTTTCAACGAGTCATGTCTAAAACCTTCGGTTGCTAGGAATAATAGAAGTGAAATCTCAGCAGCAAGGAGGCAGAAAAATGAAGCGCTTCGCAAAGACTTTGCTACTGATGGCGATGATAGTATCTCTATTTATCGCCACGGTAGCGGTGACAGTGTCGGCAGATCCGATCCATGTCGGTGGCGGACCGAGGCTCACTTCATCCAGCCCGATCCATGTCGGTGGCGGACCGAGACTCACTTCATCCAGCCCGATTCACGTCGGTGGTGGTTGATAGGAGCAACTGAGAAAGGGAGTCCAGCGTGGTTGCGGGCTTAACGATCGTTCGGGAGTCAGACCGGCGAGAGAACATAGGGAAGAAAGCGACCACGCTAGATCTCCTTGTCCAACAGGGGAACTTCGATGTCACCCGGCAGCATGTACTCGCCGGGAAGTATTTTTATCTGGATGAGGCGAGCTCCTGGGAAGGGTTCGAATTCATCTATGTCTTGAGCGGGATCTTGCGCGAGACGGATGATGATGTACTCCTCAGTGCAGGTGATTACATCTATCATCATGGCCTTACGGAAAGAGCTCACTTTCAAGTGGACCAGGATGTTGACCTGCTCCTCATAACCTCTCCTCCAAGCTTTCACCTGATGCGCGATGAGATTCAGGAGATCCTGCAGCTCGCCCGTTCGGTGGAGGAGAAGGACGAGGAGACTGAAGGCCACTGTCATCGTCTGGAACGGCTGGCGATCGCCACCGGGGAGAGGCTTGACCTGAACGGCGATCAGTTGATTACCCTTTCATATGCTGCCTACCTGCACGATGTCGGCAAAGTCAAGGTGCCGGATGAGATCCTCAACAAGCCTGGCCCGCTCACTGATGAAGAGTGGGTGGAGATGCGCAAGCATCCAGAGCACGGCGCGCGCATGCTGGAGGATAAGGAATTTCTGCGCGATGCGGGAAAGATCGTCATCGCCCATCACGAGCGCTACGACGGGGCTGGATACCCGCGCGGCCTCGCCGGTGATGACATTCCGATCGAGGCACGGATCATCTCTGTTGTCGATGCCTACGATGCGATGGTCTCAGATAGGCCGTATCGCAAAGCCCTCTCCAAGGAGACAGCCCTAGCCGAGATCGAGAGGAATTCGGGCTCTCAGTTCGATCCGCGCGTTGTAAGGGCTTTCCTCAAGGTTGTGAGAGAGGGAAGTGGGGCGACCTCCGATGCGTAGGCTACTGCGAGGAAAGGGGAAGCACTTCATGCTTCTGTTGCCGATGGGCCTAGTGATCGGAGCCCTTGTGGGGGTCGGATTTCACGACGTTCTGTTCGGCCTTACCGTCGGCGCCATCTTCGGGCTTGCCCTCGCCCTCCTGTTCACACTGCAGACGCACTGACCCCGCGCTTGTCCTCACGCGGGGCCAGAGAACGTCGCAAGAGTCTAGAAGTCTTTCAGAAGCATATCCAGGTTGGGTAGACCGATCTCCTGCAGCTCGTAGCGCACCCTCGTTGCCGGTACCTTGAAGTTGATCAGGCGTGTCAGATCGATCGGTGTCCCTACGACCACGGCGTCACAGTCGACGCGGTCGATCGTCTCCTGCAGGTCCTTGATCTGGCGCTCGCCGTACCCCATCGCTGGCAGGAGATGTCCGATCTTCGGGTACTTGTTGTAGGTATCCGTGATCGAGGCGACGGTGTAGGGGCGCGGATCGATGATCTCGCTTGCGTTGAATCGCTTGGCCGCGATCGTGCCCGCGCCGTACTTCATCCCTCCATGGGTGAGCGTTGGGCCGTCCTCAATCACCAGTACCCGCTTTCCACGGATCACGGACGGATCATCCACTGTGATTGGGGATGCTGCCTCGATGATGCGTGCCCTTGGGTTGACGTCGAGCACGTTGTTGCGCACGAACTGGATGTCGTCGAACGAAGCCGTGTCCACCTTGTTGATGACGACGATGTCGGCTGTGCGCAGGTTAACCCCGCTCGGGTAGTAGAGGAGCTCGTGCCCGGCTCGATGTGGGTCGACGACGACGATCGATAGGTCCGGTTTGTAGAAGGAGAAGTCGTTGTTCCCTCCGTCCCAGATCACAATGTCCGATTCCGCCTCCGCCTTGCGCAGGATCTTCTCGTAGTCCACGCCGGCGTAGACGATCGTTCCGTTATCGATGTGCGGCTCGTACTCCTCCCGCTCCTCGATCGTGCACTCGTACTTGTCGAGGTCGGCGTAGGTCTCGTAGCGCTGCCACTCCTGCTCGACGAGGTTCCCGTAGGGCATGGGGTGACGGATCACGGCCAGCTTCTTCCCTCGCGCCTTCAGGATCTCGCTCACACGCCTGGTCGTCTGGCTCTTCCCCGAGCCGGTGCGCACGGCAGTGATCGAGATCAGCGGCTTCTCCGGTACGACCATGGTCGACTCTGTTCCCATCAGCAGGAAGTCTGCACCGGCTGCATTGACGAGGGCGGAACGCTCCATCACGTATTGATTGGTGACATCGCTGTAGGCGAAGACCACAAGATCGACGTTCTTCTCCGCGATCAGCTTCTCCAGATCTGATTCAGCCTCGATCGGAATGCCGTTCGGGTAGAGCTTGCCAGCAAGCTCTGGTGGGTACATTCTTCCCTCGATGTCTGGAATTTGAGTTGCGGTGAACGCGACTACATCGTAGTCCTCGTTGTCTCGGAAATGGACATTGAAGTTGTGAAAGTCGCGCCCTGCTGCCCCCATGATGATCACTCGCTTCTTCATCTCATCACTCCTTTTGTGCATCTGGTGAATCATTATACCGATCCGTGCGAACAGCCTTCAAGGGACTTGTATCGGGGGAGCGATTACGATTATGATTGAGAAGATATGTCACTTGCCAACAAGATAACCCTCGCCCGCGCATCCCTGGTCGTCCCCATTGTCGCCCTCTTGCTTCTGGACCGACGCGAGATCGCTCTCGGGCTGTTCCTTATCGCTAGTGCCGGCGATGTGTTGGACGGGATGATGGCTCGCAGCAGGCACGAGGTGAGCGCGCTCGGCAAGGTCCTCGATCCGGCCGTCGATAAGGCCCTCTACGCATCCCTCGTCGTCTCTCTGTGGACGATGGGAGTGATCCCCACACTGTGGGTGATCCTGTTCTTCCTTCCTCAGCTTGGCCTCGGGATCGGCGCGATCATCCTTCACTTCATGGCGCGCAAGGTACAGGGATCTAGAGTTCTGGGCAAGGTGGCATCCGTGCTCACCTTCATCTCAATGAGCTTGCTGATCATCAGTGTAGGTGTTGGATTGCCCCTGTTCTACGTCGCTGTTTGTGCGACCTACGCCGCCGCGCTCGACTATCTGATCGGGGCGCTACGTCTCGTTCGTCAGGAGTAGTGGGCGCGGGCCATCTCATCGAGTGAGCGTTCATCCGGCAAGAGAAACTCCGCTGGAAGGGGAGCGGTGAAGGACAGATACTCTTTTTTCTTCGGGTGTAGGAATCCCAGGCGCCATGCGTGTAGCATCAGCCTGTCATCCGCGTTCCCGTAGAGCGTGTCGCCCAGAATAGAGTGGCCGATGTAGCGCATGTGAATGCGTATCTGATGGGTCCGCCCCGTCAGCAGGTGGACCAGCAGGAGGCTAGAACTACCCCTTCTCTCCACAACGCAGAACTCTGTCTGGGCGCTCTTCCCGCGCGGGGTGATCGCCATGCGGCGGGGGTTCCCTTGGTCGCGCCCGATGGGGGCATCGATGAGCCCCTCCTCTTCGCTCACGATCCCCTCCACGATCGCTACGTACAGCTTGCGCACGCTGCGGGAAGCGAACTGCTCCTTGAGGGAGCGCATCGCTTCACGCGTCTTGGCGATGACGATCGTGCCGCTCGTGTCCTTGTCCAGTCGGTGAACGATCCCCGGACGCACTGGGTCGTCATCCACCGGTAGATCTCGTTCGACGAGGAGCCCCTCCACTAGGGTGGTCTGATTCTCCCCCGCTCCGGGATGGATGACCACTCCGCAGCGCTTGTTGATCACCACGATCGACTCGTCCTCGTAGAGCACATCGAGTTCTATCTCCCGCGGGTCGAGGATCTCCCCTCCCTTGGGAAGGTCGAGGACGATCCCCTGTCCGGCGCGCAGGCGATGTGATGGCTGTGCTATCAATTGCCCTTCCAGTTTGACGTGGCCGTCGCGGATGAGCTGCTGGATTACGCTCCTCGAAGTGTTCTCCACGTTCCTTGCTAGAAATTGGTCCAATCGCGTCCCGGTATCCTGTTCTCCCACTAGCAGTTCGATCTTTCCCATTGCACCCCTATTTGTTTGCCGCTGTCGCTGTAGCGTATAATACGATGATCACGTGAAGAATGGAAGCGCACTGAGGGGCAGATGTACTGTACCCCGTGCGCGGGTTCTTCCTTATAAGGAGAGTGAACCGAAGCCTTTTCGGGATGAGATGAATATTGCGTTCATAGAAGCCTTGGAAGAGATGGCGAAGGAGAAGGGAGTCCCTCGTGAGGACCTGTACGATGCCATTCGACAGGGCCTGGCGGCGGCCTACCGCGAGCAACACCACACCGAAGCGGATGCTGAGGTGGATGTGGAGATCGACCAGCATTCAGGGGATATCTTCATCAACGGTGAGCGGATCGAGCTGGCGCGGTTCGGCAGGATCGCCACGAAGAAGGCTGAGGAGGCGATCCGCCAGGCGATAACGCGCAAGAAGCGGGATATCGTGTACGACCTGTTCATCAACCGCGTGGGGGAGATCATCAGTGGCTCCATCCACCGCTTCGAAGGGAAGGATGTGTGGGTCAACTTGGGGGATGCTGAGGCCATTCTGCCTAACTCTGAGCGCATCCCCGGTGAACGCTATCACGCTGGGGACCGAATCCGCGCGTATCTGGTCAGCGTCGAGCGTACGCAGGGTGATCCTAGGATCCTCCTCTCCCGCGCTCACCCGGAGTTCGTCCATCAGCTGCTGCGCTTGGAGGTGCCGGAGATCGAGGAAGGGACCCTTGTCGTGCGCAGGATCGCTCGCGAGGCGGGACGGAGGAGCAAGGTCGCGGTCGAATCGCTCGATCCCAACGTCGATGCGGTTGGGACCTGCGTTGGCGCTGGGGGAGCGCGCGTGCGCGTCGTGACGCGCGAGCTGTCCGGTGAGAAGATCGACCTTGTGCGCTGGAGTGACTCGATCGAGCAGCTGCTGAGGAACAGCCTCGAGCCCGCCTCGGTGATCTCTGTCGACCTCGATGAGAAGAATCACAAGGCTAAGGTGATCGTCCCTGATGACGAGCTCTCCCTGGCGATTGGCAAGGGAGGACAGAACGTCCGCCTGACAGCCAAGATGATCGGCTATGATATCGAGGTGACCAGCCCTAGCGAGGAGGCAAGCTAGGCGGTCGGGTATGGCCAGGATAGGACCGACCAGGAAGGGGGCATTCTACCGCATTTACCGCATCAGCCGCCGCTACGCGTGGCTCGTTGTGATCGCGGCGCTCCTCATCTCCGCTGCTGGGGCATACTATGTGCGCAACATCCCCATCCGCGGGTCGTTCCTTGACCTCCTCCCTCACAATGATCCACTGATCGACGATTATCGCCACACGGAGGAATCCCTCCTGCAGAGCGATTACCTGGCCCTCCTCGTCTCGCTCGATTCGCCGGAGAGCCTGACGGACAAGCAGAGGACGGACCGGCTCCTCTCTGCGGCTCGTAGGATAAAGGAGGAGCTGGACAAGGACCCGGAGTTCGCCGAGGTGACGTACGAACGCGAGATCGCCCCGGATATCCCGGACCAGTACCTTGTCCTCTACCGCCTGAACAAGGAGGAGCTGGCGAACATCGAGGCGAGTGTCGCCTCCGCGGAGAAGACGATCTCCGGATCGGAGCAGAGCGCACAGCCGCTGACCACCGATCTTGCCAACGCCTATCGCCAGATCAATGAGGTGTTTACGCGGGCGATATACGGTGGTGGCGGAGTCTCCCTTTCGAGCGGCGCGGGGGTGGCCGATATTGAGGCGCAGCTCGCTGGCATCTCCTCCCTGAACAGAGGCGTCATTGCCACCATCGGCAACCTGAGCGGCCTGCCGTCGGTGACGGAGAACGTGCGCAAGATCGAAAGCGTGTTTGCCCCTTCCGCTGAGAAGACGGTGCGCGCGCCGGAGCCGTTCTTCTCCAGCGACCGGAAGAAGATCCTCGTCAATGTCAGACCGCAGCTGCCATCGGAGCGTGGCGTCACCTACTGCGCGCAGGTGATGAAGAAGCTGTATGCTGCCCTGGCTCGTGTCGACCTGCACAAGTATGGAGTGAGCGTCGGCGTCACCGGGACGTATGCGTTCAACACCGAGACGAACTCGGTGATCAATTCTGACATGTTGAACAGCACCATCATCTCTTCGATAGGGGTGCTGGTGATCCTCCTGTTCGCCTTTGGCTCGCTCTTCTACAGCATCGTCGCCCTCATCCCTCTCGTGATGGGGGTAATCCTCACCATGGCCTGGGCCAAGTTCATCGTCAACGGGTTCAACCTCGTCACTACGTTCCTCCCCGCCCTTGTCCTCGGCCTTGGGATCGACTACAGCATCCATCTGATAGCGCGCTACGCGGAGGAGCGGAGCAAGGGGACGCCGTTCAACCGCGCTCTCTACGTGACGGTGCAGAAGAAGGGGGAGGCGGCGTTCGTCGGGGCGCTGACGACCGCGATCGTATTTCTTGGCCTTCTCCTCTCCCGGTCCCGCGCCCTGTTTGAGATGGGAGCGATAACCGGGGTCGGGGTGCTCCTGTCCTTCATCTCCACCATCTTCCTCCTCCCCGCACTGCTCACCCTGTTCCACTTCCTCTTTCGTTTCCACCATCGCGAAGGGGTGATAAACTACTCGGCGCACCTGTCCCGTTTCTATCAGTTCATCACTGGGCGTGCGCGGGCGATCTTTGTCATTGTCCTTGTATTGACGTTCTTTATCGCCTTCCAGGCAGCGCAGACGCACTTCATATTCTCGAGTAATGACATGGTACCGCACGTGAGGAGCCAGGAGGTGTTGAGCCAGGTCATGGCAGCTTTTGGCGAGGATAGCACGCACCTTGGCGACTACTACACGTTCTTTGCCAAGGATGAGGACGAGTTGACGAATATAGTGGATCACCTGCAAAAGAGCGATCTGGTGAAAGGGATCGAGTCCGCGCTGAGCCTGTTGCCCGTCAACCTGGCAGAGCAGAGGGACTTGCTTAATAGTCTCAACATCGATTCGTACATCGGGCAACTGGACATCATCGACCGCAGCCTGAGTGAAAGGGCATCGGCGCAGACGCAGATCAGGGCCCTTCTCGCCCAGTTTGGCCTCCTTCAGTACGTGGCCGGCATGAACGGTGAAGTCCCGCTCACCTTGAGCGCGAACCGTATTCAATCGGAGCTGAAAGAGGTCCAAGACAAGCTGAGCGCCATCGACGTCACGGAAGCGCGGGACGACATCTCTGCATTGAAGAGTGAGTTAGCATCGCTGAACCAGAACCTGCTCGCTGTGAAGAGCCTCCCACCGGCAAAGACGCTCCTGCGCGACATCCTGATGGCGATCCCTGAGGGGATCCGCGCCCGCTACATGGCCCCGGACGGCAGCTACATCGTTCAAGCTCTCATGGTGAGGTCGATCTATGAAGAGAAGAACATGCAGAGCTTCAATGCCTACGCCAGTTCGTTCGCCGACAAGTTCTTCGGCATGCCCCTTGTGGCGGGGAAACTGGAGGACTACATGCGGCGTGACTTCCTCCTCTCCACTGGATTTGCGCTTGTAATGATCATCCTGACGTTGTGGCGCAGCATGGGGGGGTGGAAGCGAGCGCTGATCGCCGCTTCACCGCTGATACTGGGATACGTCTGGATGCTCGGTGGGATGCGCTTGCTCCAGGTCGACTTTAACTTCATAAACATCACGATCTCGCCGCTTTTGATAGGCATTGGAGTGGACAGTGGGATCCACATCATTCACCGTTACCTGGAGGAGAGAGAGGTCTCGCTGGACGGAGCGGTGGAGAGGGCAGGAAAGATGACCACCGTAGCGATACTCGTTACCTCGCTGACGACGATGCTCGTCTTCGCGAGCCTGTTGGTAGCGCGAACGCCCGGATTGCGCCTGTTGGGTGTCTCGGCCTTGCTGGGAATCGGGTTCACCCTGCTGTTCAGCCTGATCTTCCTCCCCTCTGTCCTACAAATCGGCGGTCGGAAAGGGGTATAATGAACGACTATGCTTTGAGCAGCAGCGCAGCAAAGGACGGAGAACAATGGGACTAATTGGATATATAGGGCTGGGATTGTGCATCGTCGCGGGCCTGGCTGCCGGATACCTGATCGGGAGCGTGCCACGGCGGCGAAAGGAAGAGGAATACCTGGAGCAGGCGAAGGAAGAGGTGGAGCGCCTTAAGGCAGCTACTCTTCTCGAGGGTCAGCGCGAGATCCAGAAGCTGCGTGACGAGTTCGACGAGCGCAGCAAGCGGCGCGAGGAGGAGTTCTCGCGTATGGAGGAGCGCATCCTTCGTCGCGAGGATCGCTTAGGGAAGAAATCGAACTACCTTGAACAGATAGAGGACTCCCTGCGTGAAGACGAAGAGGAGGTTGAGCGCCTGAAGAAAGAGGGCGCGCAGCTGCTCGACGAGGCGAGAAAGCAGATGGAGCGCATTTCCGGTTGGAGCAGGGAGGAAGCGAGGGAGCACCTGTTACGGGTGGTGGAGAGCGAATCGCAGCGCTTCTTCTCGCACAAGATAGAGGAGTCCGAACGGAAGGCCCGCGAGGAGGCGCAGCAACGCGCGGCGAAGATCCTGGCGACTGCGGTCCAGCGCTACGCGGCTGAGTATGTCGAGGAGCACACGACGAGTTCCGTTCCCATCCCGTCGGAGGAATTCAAGGGGAGGATCATCGGGCGCGAGGGGAGGAACATAAAGACGTTCGAGGCCCTCACTGGGGTCGAACTGCTCGTAGATGACACGCCGGAGATGGTCGTTCTCTCCTGTTTCCATCCCCTGCGGCGCGAAGTGGCGCGCATGGCCCTCGGTCGATTGATCGAGGACGGGCGCATCCATCCTGCCCAGATCGAGGAGAAGGTGCAGAGGGCGAAGGCGCGCCTGGCGGAGAAGATCAAGGAGGAGGGGAAGAAGGCAGCGTTCGATCTTGGTATAGATCTGCATCCAGAGCTTGCTGCTCTCATCGGGCGCCTCAAGTATCGCACGAGCTACGGCCAAAACCAGTTAGCACACTCACTCGAGGTGAGCTCCATCGCCAAGATGCTCGCTGACGAGCTGGGGATCAACGCGCAGAAGGCGAAGCGGGCCGGGCTGCTGCACGACATCGGAAAGGCGGTCGATCACGAGGTCGACGGCCCGCACGCGCTGATCGGTGCCGACCTTGCGCGTCGCTACGGTGAAGCCCCGGAAGTCGTCCATGCCATCGCCGCCCACCATGAGGACATCGAGCCGTCTGGCGTATTGGATGTTCTAATACAAGCGGCGGACACGCTGTCCGCGGCCCGACCGGGAGCGAGGCAGGAGACCTTTGAGCGATACATCCAGCGCCTGCATGATCTGGAAGAACTGTGCCGGTCGTTCCCCGCTGTGCAGGAGGCGTATGCATTGCAGGCCGGGCGCGAAGTGCGTGTGATGGTGCAGCCGGAAAGAGCCGACGATGAGATAGCCGCTAAACTGGCCTACGACATCGCGCGTGCGATCGAGGGCGAACTGAGCTACCCGGGCGAGATTAGGGTCAATGTGATCCGGCAGACCCAATTTACGGAGAGCGCGAAGTAGTGCGAGTGGGGATGAGTTGGCGGTGGGGTTGAAGGATCGTCGTCTCCCTTGTTAGGGAGAAGAAATGATAGTACCATTCTGCAGAAATCGAGTTTCTGCCTAAAGGAGTGAGTGACTGAAGATGTATAAGTTTTTTGAGAGACACAAGAAGACGATTATCTGGTCCATCGTCATCGCCTTTCTCATCGGTGGTGTTGGGCTGATCGGCCTGAACCAGGCGGGAACATTCAGACACTCGTCTGATACTAGCAAAGAGGGGAGCGTCGCTGCCACGGTCAATGGGACAAAGATCCTGCGCAGTGAGCTGGACAAAGCGGCATCGAACCTCTCTACCCAGTACCGTAACTACTATCAGCAGATGGGACAGGATCCAAGCGCGCTGTTTGCTGGTGCGAGTGGTGCCTACTTCCAGCTGTCGCTTGAAGGGCAGGCGATGGAGCAGCTTATTCGAGAGGCGTTGTACGCGCAACAGGCGAAACAGCGGAAGATCAGCATCGCCGCGAAGGATATTGACGCGGAGGCGGACAAGGAATACAACGATCTGCTGAGCCAGTACAACATCACAGAGGATCAGCTCGTGACCTACCTGCAGGGGCAGAACAAGACCCTTGAGCAGTTCAAGAAGGAGATGCGGGACAGTGTAGCGCTGCAGATGCGCGACAAGGCGCTGCGCGATGCGGTCGTCGGAGACATCGAACCGACGGATGATGAGTTGCTGGCCTACTACGAGAAGAACATCTCCAATTACACCGAACATGAGCAGGTCAAGGCATCGCACATTCTGGTTCCTGATCTTGACACGGCGAACAAGGTCCTCGACGAGCTGAACAACGGCGCAGACTTTGCGGAGCTAGCTAAGAAGTACTCCACCGACACCGGAACCAAGGATAATGGCGGTGACCTCGGGTGGTTCGGTCGCGGGCGGATGGTGAAGGAATTTGAGGATGCCGCCTTCTCCCTCAAGGTTGGCGAGATCAGCCAGCCGGTGAAGACGCAGTACGGCTATCACATCATCAAGGTGACCGATCACAAGGACGCTCACACCCCAAGCCTCGCTGATGTGAAGACGCAGGTGCACGACGACTACGTGACGGACACCGGAGATGCGAAGTTCAAGGACTGGTACAATGGGATCCGCGCGCAGGCTGAGGTAACGATTAACATGCCGCTGGTGAACGCGTACCTGATGGAACAGCAAGATAAGGACAAGGGTTTGGCTGAGTTCGAGCGAGTCCTCGATGAGGGTCTGTCCGACGATCCCTACCTCCCCTACTACATCGGGCGGATCTACGAGGCGAAGATGACAGCCGCGCAGCAGGAGAAGAAGACCCTCGATGACAAGACGGACAAGACCGACGCCGATAATGAGCAGATCGCGACGCTCACCAAGCAGATAGAAGATGCCAAGGCCAAGGCGCTGAGCGCTTACCTAAAGGCGCTGGAGAACACGGACACGGATGAGAAGTTCCTGCAGCGCGTTCTGACGCTCGCTCCGGATAGCACAACGGCCATCTACCTGTACGGTAAGCTCCTGGCGGAGCGCGGTGATACGCTCGGTGCTGATACCCGGTTCCAGGAAGCGATCAGCAAGGACAAGACCTACGTTCCGGCCTACATCGGCTCCGGTGACATGGCGATGGAGAGCGCAAACTACGAGCGCGCGGTGAAGCAGTACCAGGCAGCCCTCGACCTCAGAGCGGGTGACGTCAGCATACTGACGAAGCTCGCTTCCGCCTACTTGGCGTTGAAGGATCTCGATGGAGCTCAGAAGACTCTCGATCAGATAGCACAGCAGGATCCGGAGAACATCAAGCTGATCATCGGTCTTGGCGATCTCGCCTATCAGAGGCTGACTCTGGCCGTGAGCGAGCGCGATGCCCTAAACGCGAAGACTGACCGCACCGCCGACGATGATGCGCGCCTCAAGGAGCTGAACGATCAGATACCCGCCTACGAGAAGGAAGCGGTCGACCAGTACAACAAGGCGATTGCGCGCGGCGGGTCTCTGGATGTGTACATCAAGCTTGGTAACGCGTACCTCGCTGGCGGGGACCTGGACGATGCGAAGCAGAACTTCCAACACGTTATCCTTCGTTCGCCGTACAAGGCCGATGCCTACTCCGGCCTGGCCGAGACGCTGATGCAGCAGGGGGATCAGGAAGGGGCGATAGAGAACTACCGCCTGGCCTTCTCCCGCACGTTCGACGATGCGAAGAAGGAGCAGCTCGGAAGCAAGCTGGTCACCCTCGTGCCGGATGATATGGATCTCAAGCTGAAGCTCGCGGCGGTCTACGCGGGTGAGTACAAGTGGAGCGCCGCTATCAAGCAGTACGCCGCAGTGCTCGACGCCAGGCCTGACTCCCTGGAGGCGTATCGCGGGATAGCTGAGGCGTATAAGTGGCGAACGGAGTACGATACGGCGATCGACTACCTGAAGCGCGCCCTCGATCACGCCACGGATGACGCGGACAAGATCGATCTCTACAACAAGATCGTCGATATCAATCAGGCGCAGGTTGGTCAGGATAAGCCTCTGACCGAGTCCGGCCTCGATGCGCTCTTCCAACTCGGAACCCTGTACATGGCGCAGGGAGACGAAGACAACGCGAAGGAGAAGCTGCAGAAGCTCGCCTCCGACGCCCCCGACTACAGGGCAACTGAGGTCGCGGCGATGCTGGTGAAGCTCGGGGTGACACCCGCGACTCAGACGCCGAGCGAGACCGTGGAGCCGCAGACACCTCAGACGGGAAGCAACACTGAGCAGCCGACGCAAGGGACAAGTGACGGATCGTAGTACCTTCTCCGATCTTGTCGGCCTGATTGCCAGGCTGAGAGCACCGGATGGATGCCCATGGGACAGGGCGCAGACGCACACCAGTCTGCGCCCGTACGTCTTGGAGGAGGCACACGAGGTGATCGCGGCGATCGATGATGGTGATCCCGACTCGCTCGCTGATGAGCTCGGTGATCTCCTGTTGCAGGTTCTGCTGCACTCTCAGATCGCAGCTGAGTCCGGTCAGTTCACGATCGAAGATGTGATCGACGGCCTGGCCAGGAAGATGATCAGGCGTCACCCGCACGTCTTCGCCGATGCCCCAAGCGACATCGATTCCGTTCGTCGCACCTGGGATGAGGTGAAGAAGAAGGAAGGGAAGAAGAGAGCGCAGCTTCCGACGATCCTGGCCGCAAGGAAGCTTGTCGACCGCTTGTCGATGACACCCAACGAGATCGAACAGGCTGGGTACCCGAGCGACGAAACGCGCGCCGGAGCTGCGATTCTTGTGGCGATCGCGCGGGCGTGGCAGGGCGGATTCGATCCGGAGATCGCGCTTCACAAAGTGCTTGATTCGTTCCCGCAGGACGAGGTGAAGGGCTGATGCGCGATGCCACTGTCTACTGGGTGAACACGACCGAGAGCGAAATCCACTTCATCGACGCCATCCTGAGCGCCTACGACGGTCTGGCGAACGTGCGCCGCGACTGGCGTCTGCACGATGGGAAGATGTTCTTCAAGATCTACGTCGCTTTGGGGATGGAGGGTGAGTTTGAGGAAGTGATGGATCGCCTGCGTGAGCGGGCGGAGATTGGAGAGGTCTTTCGCGGGGAGGACGATGAGCCTGCTGCGAGCGCGTGAACAGGCGCGGTCGATCCTCGATGTCGACTACGAGCGCCTGTACGGTCTTGGGAAGAGGGCCGTTCTGTTTGACCTTGACAACACCCTCGGTGGCCGGCGGCCGGCGGAGCTTTCGCCCGCTGTGAAGGAATTGCTCGATCATCTCACGCAGATGGGCTTTCGTGTCGGCATCCTGACCAACCGGCGCATTGGGACGAAGGACCCGGTTATCGTTGATCTGGCGGCGAAGTATCCGCTTCGCTACCGTGCGGGAAAGCCGAGGAAGAGCGGCTTTTTGGAGATACTCGCGCAGATGGACGTGCCCCCAAGTAAGGCGGTTATGATCGGCGATCGCCTGCTAACTGATGTCCTCGGTGCCAACCGCCTCGGCATCTACTCCATCCACATCAAAGCCTGACCTACCTCAGCTCTTGCAGGGCGATTCCCAAGAACCCCCGTTGTTTGGGTTCCGCTCACTGCGGGGCACTTCACGAACTGCTTCATCCCTCTTGGCTGTGCTCGATCGATCGGCTATCATTGCTTGCCCGATCAGGGAAGGGTGGGTGTCCACTACGCCTGCAGCGACCTTCCCACGTGCTAGTGCCTGAACAAATTACGCAGCAACAGGAGGCCATGACAGATGAATGTGAAGGACCTTGTCGCCCTGTCGTATCTATCGACCGAGGAGATCTACGAGATCCTGGAGACGGCACGCAACCTGAAGCTTGAGCATCGCGCCGGAGTGAAGCACGACATGCTGGCTGGGAAGACGCTAGCGATGATCTTCCAGAAGCCATCGTTGCGGACCCGCGTATCGTTTGAGAACGGGATGTACCAGCTCGGCGGCAACGCCATCTACCTCGGTCCCGACGACATCAAACTGGGGAAGAGGGAGACGACCGAGGATATCGCCATAGTGCTCTCAGGCTACGTCGATGGAATCATGGCGCGCGTCTTCGAACACCAGACGATCCTCGATCTGGCGAAGTATGCTTCGGTCCCTGTGATCAACGCCCTGTGTGATCGCTACCACCCTTGCCAGATTCTCGGTGACCTCCTGACGATCATGGAGAAGAAGAGGGAACTGGCCGGGTTGACCCTCACTTTCATAGGTGACGGGAACAACGTTGCTCACTCCCTAATCAACGGCTGTGCTAAGGTGGGGATGGACTTCCGCATCGCCTGTCCTCAAGGCTATGAGCCGAGCGATGACGTTGTGCAGGGTGCGCGCGCGATCGGCGGGAGCGTGGAGATCATGCATGACCCCAAGCAAGCAGCGTCGGGTGCCGATGTCCTGTACACCGACGTATGGGCGAGCATGGGCCAGGAGGCGCAGGCAGAGCAGAAGAAGCACGCCTTTGCTGGGTTCACTGTAAATGGGGACCTCCTCAAGCTCGCCGACCCGGAGGTGCTTGTGATGCACTGCCTCCCTGCGCACTACGACGAGGAGATCACCTACGCCGCATCGCGCAGTAGTGGGAGCGCGATCTTCGACCAGGCGGAGAACCGGATGCACGCGCAGAAGGCGGTCATGGCACTGCTTATGTCGTAATAGGGGGTTGCAGTGAGTGAGCAAGCGGCAGTTGGTGCAGCTAACAAAGGTGACTGCATTGTCCGTGCAGTGGTGTCAGATAAACTAGAAGTAAAAGTCCAGACGTCAAGCGAGGATCTATTCGGTACGGGACTGAAAGTCGTTGTCGAAGAGACCCTGTCGGCGCTCGGGTCTCCGAAAGTGAGAGTAGATGTTGAAGAGCACGGCGCGCTCGACTACGTCATTCGGGCGCGGGTGGAGGCGGCGCTGCGGCGAGTGCTCCCCGAGCTAGCTGTGTGGAGGAAAGAGATCGAGCGCGGTAGAACCGGGCGCGATCGCCTGCGCCGGACCCGGCTGTACGCCCCGGGGAACAACCCCCGCCTGCTGGCGGGGATAGAGCTCCACGGTGCGGACTGCGTCCTTCTCGACCTGGAGGATTCTGTGCCCCTGGCGGAGAAGTCCTCCGCCAGGATACTGGTGAAGCACCTATTGTCCGACGTCGACTTCCCTGAGGTGTGGGTGCGGATAAACCCGCTTTCAACCTACGGACGAGACGACCTCGCCGAGGTGATGCTCGCCCGTCCTCACGGTATCTGCCTGCCCAAGGCCGAATCAGCGGATGATGTGAAGGAACTGTCGGAAGAGCTGGCCCGTCTGGAACATGAGAACGGCATCGATCCCGGCTCTACGTTCATCATGCCGATCATCGAGACCGGGAAGGGGGTGCTGCACGCGGAGGAGATCGCTTCCGCCGATGAGCGCGTGGTGATCATGGCCTTCGGAGCGGAGGACTACACCCGCGACGTCGGCGCCCGCCGCACGCGCGACGCGCTCCTCTACGCGCGCTCAAGGATCGTCGCCGCATGCGCCGCCGCGGGGATACAGGCGTCGGATACGGTGTACGCCGATGTAGATGACGAAGAGGGACTGATCGATGAGACAAAGCACATCCGCGACCTCGGCTTCGTCGGCAAGGGGGCGATCAACCCGCGCCAGATCGAGCCGATACACGGGGTGTTCAGGCCGACGGACGAGGAGGTGGAACAGGCGAGGAAGATCATCTCCGTCGCCCGTGAAGCGGAGGAGAAGGGGATCGGCGCCGTCGCCATCGGAGGGAAGATGATCGACCGGCCGGTCCTCGAGCGGGCCAAGAGGACGGTGGATCTCGCCGATCGACTGCAGGAGGGATGGCTATGAAGAACGTACTCGGCAGGGATATTCCTGAGAAGATCGGAGATCGCGTCCTACAGCCTTTCGCCGGGGCATTCGCCAGGGTGCCGAGCGGCCGCAAGGCGGCGCGGCCGCAGAAGACGATCAAACCGGGAGAGAACAAGCTCCTCGGTTCTATAGAAGAAGCGATCGAGGCGACCGGCCTCAAGAGCGGAATGACGATCTCCTTCCACCATTCCTTCAGGAACGGCGACTACCTTGTGAACATGGTGGTCGACGCCTGCGCCCGCATGGGGATCAAGGACCTGCGCCTCTTTCCGACAGCCCTCTTTCCGATACACGCGCCCATCGTCGAACACATCAAGAACGGGGTGGTGACGAGGATCGAGGGATCGATGAACGGCCCTGTGGGGGCGTTCGTCTCCCAAGGCGGAAAGCTGAAGGAACCGGGGGTCCTGCGCTCGCACGGAGGCCGTTGGCGGGCGGTGGAGGCGGGGGACGTGCACATCGATGTCGCCTTCATCGCAGCCTCGCAGGCGGACGCTTATGGAAACGCGAACGGCATCTACGGGAAGACCTCCTGCGGCCCGATCTCCTTCTCCACCGTTGACGCGCAGTACGCGGACAAGACGGTCGTCGTGACGAACGACCTCGCCCCTTACCCCGCCTACCCGTTCGAGATCCAACAGGGTTGGACGGACTACGTAGTCGTGGTCGATGAGATCGGCGACCCGGACAGCATCGCCTCGGGGACGCTGCGCATCACCCGCTCCCCAACGCGGCTGCGCATCGCCAGGCTCGCCGCTGCGGCGGTCAAGGCCTCCGGCTATCTGAAGGACGGGTTCAGCTTCCAGGGCGGCGCCGGCGGGATCTCCCTCGCCGCGACGAAGTTCGTCGGTGAGGAGATGGAGCGGGCGGGGATTGTCGGTAACTTCGCCATGGGAGGAGGGACGAAGCTCCTCGTGGACATCCTCCACCGCGGTCTGGTGCGGGCGATCCTCGACGGTCAGGCGTTCGATCTCGCCGCGGCGGAATCGATGAGGCACGATCAGAACCACGTGCTCATGGATCCGGGACACTATGCCAACTACGACTCGCGCGGTTGCTCGACATACATGCTCGACGCCGCTTTCCTCGGGGCGACGGAGGTGGACCTCGATTTCAACGTCAACGTGAACACCCACTCCGACGGGCAGCTCCTGCACGGGATCGGCGGGCACCAAGAAGTTGCCGCTGGGGCGAAACTTACATTGATCACCGTCCCCAGCCTGCGCGGGCGGCTCCCTGTGATCGTCGACAGGGTGACCACGGTTACGACGCCGGGTGAAGTGATCGACGCGATCGTCACCGAGCGTGGAATTGCTGTAAACCCGAAGCGGGAGGATTTGAAAGAGCGTTTCGTCGCTTCCGGCCTGCCTGTGCGCGGCTTGGCGGAGATGAAGGCGGAGGCGGATAGGCTGACCCAACCGCCGCGCAAGCCGATCTTCGGCGACGAGGTGATCGCGCTCATCGAGTGGCGGGATGGAACGATTATCGATGCAGTAAGGAGGGTAGAAGGATGGGAATGAGAGAGGAGCTGTTGCGGGTTCTGCCGGAGATCGAACTGATAGAGGACGATGCGCTGCGCGAGGGTGTGGCCAAGACATGGGAGGACGGGCTCGTGCGGGGGGGATGGACTCCTGAGGACATCGAGCGGATGCCGTTCACCCTCGCCAAGGTGGTCGACATCAACTTCGCTCAGCACGTGCGGAGCGTGACCACGATCTGCCTGCGCGTCTACGAGACTTTCGAGGAGATCTATCAAGGGAAACTCTCACTGGACCGCGACACCATCATCGCCGGCGCGCTCCTGCACGACGTGGGAAAGCTGCTGGAGATGGAGGAGAAGGACGGGGAGTTCCGCAAGAGCGCCGAGGGCAAACTCGTGCGCCATCCCTTCTCCGGTGTTGCCCTGGCCGACGCCAACGGGATCCCCGCTACGGTGCAGCACATCATCGGCACCCACTCCAAAGAGGGCGACCCGTACAAGCGCACGCCTGAGTCGGTGGTCGTCCACCTGGCGGACTTCATGAACTTCGACACGATAGAGGGGTGATAAAATGGGAATGACGTTCGCGCAGAAGATCCTCGCGCAGAAGGCTGGTTTGGACAGCGTCGAAGTCGGCCAGATCGTCACGGTGACACCTGACTTCTGCATGTCGCACGACAACACGGCCGCGATCAGCAAGATCTTCGCCAAGATCGGTGTAGAGAAGGTGAAGGACCCGGACAGGTTCGTGATAGTCCTCGACCACACCGTCCCCGCCTCCACGGAGAAGTACGCCCTGGGGCACAAGGAGATCCGCCAGTTCGTCTCCGAACAGGGGATCTCTCACTTTTACGACGGAGGAGTGGGGATCTGCCATCAGGTCCTTCCGGAGAAGGGGTACGCTCTTCCAGGGACGTTGATCCTCGGTTCGGACTCCCACACCACGACCTACGGAGCGTTCGGCGCCTTCTCAGCAGGGATCGGCCGCTCGGAGATGGCCGTCCTTTACGCCACATCCAAGATCTGGCTGAAGACACCGGAGACGATCAAGATCGTCGTGCACGGGAAGCTGGAAGAGCCGGTCACATCCAAGGACCTGATTTTGAAGATCATCGGGGACATCGGAGCCGACGGCGCGCTGTATCGGTCGATCGAGTTCTCAGGTGAGGCGATCGCGGAGATGAGCCAGGCCTCGCGCATGGTCCTCTCCAACATGGCGATCGAGTGCGGGGCGAAGAACGGCTATATCGCGCCCGATGACAAGACGTTCCGCTTCCTCGAGGGGCGCGCCGTGCGCGAGTACCATCCAGTTTATCCCGATCCGGACGCGCAGTACGAGCAGACGCTGGAGTTCGACGCATCGAAGCTGGGTCCGCAGGTGGCGAAGCCGCATACGGTGGACAACGTCTCCCCTGTGGAGGAGGTCGCGGGGACAAAGATAGACCAGGTGCTCCTCGGCACGTGCACCAACGGGAGGCTGGAGGACCTGCGCCTGGCGGCGAGGATCGTCGCCGGCAAGAAGGTGGCCGCAGGGGTGCGCATGCTCGTCCTACCCGCGTCCCAAGAGGTGTTGCTCGACGCACTCTCCGAGGGGCTGATCGACACGTTCGTCCGCGCGGGTGCGCTCGTCCTCAACCCGGGTTGCGGCCCCTGCCTGGGCGCGCATCAAGGCGTGTTGGCCCCGGGAGAGGTCTGCCTTTCCACAGCGAACAGAAACTTCAAGGGTAGGATGGGATCGCGCGAAGCGGAGATCTACCTGGCCTCTCCGGCGACGGTCGCTGCATCGGCGCTCACCGGCGTGATCACGGATCCGCGTACAGTCTTTGATGGAGGTGCGAAATGAACGAAGGCCGCGTGTGGAGATACGGAGACGATGTCAACACCGACGTCATCTTTCCTGGAAAGTACACATATCAACCGCTCACACCAGAGGAGATGGCTGAGCATGCCCTGGAGGACCTCGATCCCGACTTCGCCGGAAGCGTTAAGGAAGGGGACGTGATCGTCGCAGGGGCCAACTTCGGCTGCGGGTCATCGCGCGAGCAGGCGGCGACCTGCCTGAAGGCTGCAGGAGTGGCTGCGGTGATCGCCAAATCCTTCTCGCGCATCTTCTTCAGGAACGCGATCAACAACGGCCTCCCCGTGATCGAGCTGAGGGAGGGTATCGATACGATTGAAAAGGGAGACACGGTCAAGGTCAACTTTGCCAAGGGAATCGTCATCCACAAAGGTAACGAATATCACTTTCCCGCCCTCCCCGAGGAGGTCCTAGCCATACTGAATGACGGCGGGTTGATCCCGCATGTGAGAAAGGAGTTGGGGAAGGCGTGATTACACTTTTCGCTTGACAATCTTTGCTTGTGGTGCTAGCTTGAAGAGAGGAAGCGACAATCGATGCTTCCCAGGGTTGTGATAGGCGGATTCAACTGGTAAGTGTAACCCCGTCAAGTAGTCTAACAGGATGAACTAAAGAGCCCGCAAGGTGCTCAATCGTGTTGACTCAACCTTCCGCGCAGCTGCCCGCAGCCGGCG
>JAGGSM010000091.1 GCA_021159105.1 Candidatus Bipolaricaulota bacterium | reverse complement strand
AGGGATCAAGCAGCTTGACACCATCTGTGCCACACAGCTATTGGTGAAGGGAGAGGCGAGCTGCAACCAGATTCCCCGCCCACGGCCATTCCTTAACCAATTACTCGAGGCAGCACAGGTGAACTTGCCAGAGGTACTTCCCAACAAAGGAGTAACTGTGACCACTAAGAAAAAGCTCACCTCGCGGCGTAAGAAACGGTAACCCATCTACGCTTTCAGTCACTTACCCTCGCCTTAATTTGCGGGAACATCCGTTAGATACCGAGGGCAAGACAGATTGAGCGTCCCAGAGTAGCCATTCGTGCCGGAGTACATGATGTTATAAGTGATTCCCTATTCCCTTACAATACATCCTGCAAGTGAGCACAATCAACAGAACAATCACGGGCATTCCATTCGCACTCGAGAGATACGCCCCTCATGGCATCCCGCGAATCTTAGTTGCACTCAGCGCGCTGGTGACATACGACCACTCTTCCTGAGGAACTCGGGGTAACTGACGTATGTGAGGATGATCTGTATGATGCGCTGGACTGGCTGCTCAAACGGTAACCAAGGACTCGACAATGGCATGCAGGTGCACAGCTTTCACACGCTGTTCATGGATCTGGCGACGATCGTAAGGAACACTTGTCGTCGTAAGGGAAGGAACGCGTCAAGAAGGATAAGGGAGTGGGAGCGGCTGATCTACGGAAGCTTCAGCCAGGCCGGCGGGGAGGAGGTACTCCCCGAGAGCGCTGTTGTTTGCTGCAGTGTGGTCAACTGCACATGCGTCTGCCCCTGCACACTGACCACCGGCGCGATCTTTTCTGTCAGTACCAAGCGCGCGGCGGCATCATGGAAGATGGCTCCAGCCGTGTATCCACCCCATACCGGTGTCGTCTTCACCTCGTCGAGGACGACGAGGCCAAGGTATTTCGGTGCGTCAACGGGGAAAAATCCGGAGAAGAGCGATGTGTACTTGCCGTCCACATATCCCTTGCCAGGGATCGCTTTCTGTGCTGTCCCTGTCTTTCCTGCCACTTCAAACCCGGGCAGATCGGCCCACGGCGCCGTCCCATCCTTGACGACAGCCCGCATGAGCGTGCGCATGGTGGCAGCGCTCGCTTCCGCAGCGACAGTCCGCAGGATGGTGGGTGTTTCGGTCCTCCTATCGCCCACCTGTTTGACGATGTGCACGGCGAGGACCTTCCCTCCGTTTGCCACCGCCGCCATCGCCCGTGCCAGTTGGATCCCGGTCACGCCAACCGATTGCCCGATCGCAGTTGAGGCCAGGGCGAGCTTCGACCACTTACTGACGTCGCGCAGAATCCCGTTCACCTCGCCTGGAAGTTCAATCCCTGTCGCCTTGCCGAAGCCCAGATCGACGAGGAAGTTGTAGAGGCGGTCCTCTCCTAGCAGCTGGGCAACGCGGATCATTGCAGTATTGATCGAGTACTTGATCGTCTTGGCGAAGGTCACGGTGCCGAAGGATTCATGGTCGGAGTTGTGGATCACGTGGCCGGCGATGTTGATCCCGTCGTTTCCGTTGAACGTATCGCTCGGCACAACAGCACCGCAGTCGAGGGCGGCGAGGCCAGCGAATGCCTTGAACGTAGATCCCGGCTCGAACAGGAAGCCGGTGGCCAGATTCTTGCGCTGCTGGGCAGTCGATGCCCAGAACCTGTTCAGGTCATAGCGCCTGTCCTGCGCCATCGCCAGGACCTCACCCGTGTTCGGATCGATGAGGATCATGAAACCGGTGTTGGCGCGGTAGCGGGTGACGCCACTGTCGATCTCCTTCTCGCAGATGAACTGCAAATCGGAGTCGAGCGTCAGGTACACGTCGTCCCCCGGCTCCCCCTCCTGGATCGTCTCTGTGTGATAGGTGCGTCCATCCGCCCCTTTGACCACATGGATCTTCGCGCTCGTGCCGGCCAGCTCGTCATCGTAGGCAAGCTCAATCCCTTCCAGCCCGTGTCCGTCAGTGCCGACAAAACCGATGATGTTCGAAGCAAGATCCCCTTGTGGGTAACAGCGCTTCCAGGTATCGATGAAGATCAGCCCGTTTGCGTTCGCCTCGCTCACTCGCCGTCTGATCTCCTTCGCCGCCTCCAGGTCCACGCTGCGGTCGATCCAGGTGAAGTAGCGCGGACGATAGACGAGCCTCTCTATCTCACCGAACGGGCGATTGAGCTCTTCAGAGAGGATCTGACAGATAGCCTCGGGATTGGTCATGTTGAAGCTGTCGATGGCGATCGCCGTCGCCTTCACGTCGTAGGCGAGCGCTACGCCGTTGCGATCGTAGATCGTTCCTCGGCGCGGGAGGAGGTCGACGGTCTGCTCCTGGATCGTGCTCGCCAGCGCCATCCAGTGATCGTGCTGGACGATCTGCAACTGGACGAGGCGACCGACAACAGCGATACCGCCGATCACCAGGAAGACGATGATGATCCAGCCGCGTGCTGACGTCTTCTCATTTTTCTGTTCTTTGGGGAGGGATGTGTACATAGCGCACATCGGAAGGCTCTACCATGTGCAGCTGCTCACGCGCGATGCGCGATACACGCTCCAGCGAGAATGCCTGTCCGATCTGGAAATCAAGCCAGTTATTCACCTCCTCGATAGAAGTGATCGCCTGCTTCACGCTCTCGCGCTGCGCAGTCAGTGCAAGGATCCTCGTCCCCTGCCAGACATAGAGAAAACACGCGGCAGCGATGATCACAGCACCACAAATGAGGGCCAGGGTCGTACGCGGCCAGGTGACCGTGCGCACGCGGGACTGGCTGTACGGCCGACGCAGCGGGTGACTGATCGTCGCTTCTCTCTGGCGTTCCATCTCTATCCCAAGTTAAGGGAAAACGTGATCTACTATCGGGACATTTGTCGACGAAAGATGCGAAGTAGATTACCTTCCCAGGCGACGGGCCCGAGGTCTGTCGCAACGTACACGCAGAACTTGGCCACACAATCTCCTCATCGACTGTCATTTACTATGCGAACGCGCACTGACATACTAACTAGCTTCTTGCTGTAACTGCGGCAATTTCCAATCAGAAATGTTGTCGTCACGTCTGTAGTGATAGTATTGACGCGAAGCCTCAATGAATAGCAATGCCCTGCATGGATAAGTACGTCCCTTTCCCGGCATTCTCCTGCTATCTGAGAACCAATAGACTATCTTGGCGAGAAGGGAACCGACAGCGCTGAAAGGCTCCAGTGGAGTCTTGACAACTGTCAGCCTATCCTGTAAGCTGGGATCATCATGTTTACAAATACCATTCTTAGGGGGTATGTTTGGGGTCGCTAACTCCGAACTGCTCACCGTCTGCCGTAACTGCCTATTAGTCCCTCCTTTTGAACCTTGGTGGCGTCGCTAACACGCAACTTGTCCGAATAGCGAAATCACGCCAACAATCTTCAAAGGAGACTTCATAATGCAGAGAATCTTCAACCTAAATCAGCACGACTTGCCGACTCGTTGGTACAACATTCAGGCGGATCTCGACCGGCCGCTCGATCCACCACTCGATCCGCGCACGCAGGAGCCGCTCTCCCCTGAAGCGCTGACAGCGCTCTTTGCCAAGACTTGCGTGGAGCAGGAGGTGTCGACCGATCGCTACATCGACATTCCACCCGAGGTGCAGGAGACGTACCGACTGTGGAGGCCGACTCCGCTCTATCGCGCGACGAACCTGGAGCGCGTCCTCGATACCCCCGCTCACATCTACTACAAGTACGAGGGGGCGAGCCCAACCGGCTCGCACAAGACGAACACCGCTGTGCCGCAGGCCTACTACAACAAGCTTGAGGGGACGATGCGCCTCACCACCGAGACCGGCGCCGGCCAGTGGGGGAGCGCCCTCTCCTTTGCCTGTCAGGCGCTGGGGATCGATCTGACCGTGTTCATGGTCAAGATTTCCTACCAGCAGAAGCCGTATCGTAAGGCGATGATCGAGCTGTACGGAGGGGAGATCGTCGCTTCTCCATCCGATCGCACGGACGCGGGACGCAAGATCCTGAGCGAGAACCCTGACTCACCTGGTTCGCTTGGGATCGCCATCTCCGAGGCGATCGAACTGGCCATGAGCACCGGAGCCAAGTACGCGCTGGGAAGCGTGCTCAATCACGTGCTCATGCACCAGACGGTCATCGGTCAGGAGTCGCTCTCGCAGATGGAGATCGCCGGAGAGTATCCGGATGCAGTTGTCGGCTGCGTTGGTGGCGGATCGAACTTCGGCGGGCTGATGCTCCCCATCCTTCACGATGCACAGGAGCGTGGGCGAAAGGTAGAATTCATCGCTACAGAACCGACAGCCTGTCCAACGATCACCAAGGGTGAGGTGCGCTACGATTTCGGTGACGAGGCGGAGATGACACCGCTTCTCCGGATGCACACGCTGGGGCACAAGTTCGTGCCGCCTCCGATCCATGCTGGCGGGCTACGCTACCATGGGATGGCTCCGATCATCACGCGCTTGGTCGAAGACGGAGTGATCGAACCAAGAGCGTACGATCAGGTGGATGTGTTCAAAGACGCGGTCCTGTTCGCCCGTACCGAGGCGATCATCCCCGCGCCGGAGACATCGCACGCCGTACACGCGGCGATGGAGCTTGCTCGCGAGTGCGCGCGCAAGGATGAGAAGAAGGTGATCCTGATCGGGTTCTCCGGCCACGGTCACTTCGACATGTCAGCCTACAATGCGTACCTCGCTGGCAAGCTGGTCCGCACAAGCTGAAGCCGTGCAACACCCGTTCTTCCTGCATGCACTACCCGCTGGGGGCGGCCACCTGGCCGCCCCCAACACCTTGCGCGATCCTCCCTCAGCGCTCAGGGTCCTCACTCTTTCGTGACCTTCGAGCCGTTCGCAGTGATTTCCTCCCCGTCGCTTCATGCTTATCTTGTATGAGACACCTCCAGCAGTTGACATTCCCCTTTTGTTGTGATAGGGTCAAGTTTAGGATCGATCACGAGGGGGAAGAAAATGCGTAAACAGGTCCTGTTTGCTCTGGGTGCTGTAGTGATCATCATCGGGATCGTCGTCGGGTGGTATCTCATCACTCAGCGGCATGTGAGGCGTATCCTGGCCCAGCAGATGAGGGCCAACGTGTTGATGATAATCGACCTCGATGATGCGGATGATACAAGCCGTAGCAACACCATGACGCTCCTCAGCGTTTCATCCAGCGGGGATCCGGTGCTCCTGTCCATCCCCAGCGACCTGCGAGTCAAGCTGAACGACGGGCAGATGAACAGACTGGACACCACCTATACTAAGAGCGGGGCAAGCCTCACCACAAGCACGGTGGCAGCTCTTCTGGGGATCGATGTTCCGTTCTATGTCAGGCTTGACTCCGCTGCCTTCGAGCATCTTGTCGACCTGCTCGGTGGCGTAACGATCACCGTCGAGGAGGCGATGAAGTACGACGACGAGAGCGCGACCCCTGCGTTGCACATCGATATCAAGGCGGGAAAGCAAACGCTCGATGGCGCAACGGCGGTCCAGTTCGTGCGCTACCGCGGTGAGACGGGAGACCTTAAGCGGATCACGAGGCAGCAGAAGCTGATGGCAGCAATCCTGGAGAAGGGCGTCCTGAGCAAGGATCTAGGCAGCGTGAGAAAGCTGGTGCGCGATATCAATCCTTATCTTCACACGAACCTATCCCTCGTTGATCTGTACGACCTCGTGAAGACCGTGAGCGCGGCCAACGCAAAGGATGTGCAGATAGCGACGATCCCCGGAACTCCCGCAACCATCGACGGCGTCAACTGCTTGGAACCACAAGTAGTGAGGATGGAGCGCTTGGTGGCTCACCTGATCCGCGGCGCGGACATCCTCACGCCAAGCGAGGTCACGGTGGCAGTGTTCAACGGAAATGGGACGAGGATGGTAGCGAGCAGAACGGGAGACTACCTGAAAGCGCGCGATTTCGTCGTGAATAAGGTAGGAAACGCCGAGACTTTTGGCTACGATAAGACGTACATCATCGCCCTTACAGACATGGCAAAAGCCCAGATGCTGCGGACTGCTCTTCCGCAGCCGGATGAAGCGACGATCGTCTCCCCAGACGAACTCTCCGAGCACTACGACGCGCTCTTGCCGTTCACTCCAGAAGGGACGGACATTCTGCTGATAGCGGGGAAAGGATTTGATATTAAATGACTAACGAGAACGGACTGCTGGATACGATCCTCCAGCTGATCGATGAGAAGAAGGGGGGGCGCAGTGTGGTCATCGACCTGCGTGATGCTCCGATTCCAACGGAGTACTTCGTCATCGCCGAGGGGGAGAACCCGGTGCACGTGAAGGCGATAATCTCAGCACTGCGCTCGAACCTCCCGCACAAACCGCTGCACCGCGAAGGGGTGAGTGAGCAGCGATGGGTGGTCCTCGACTACGGGGAGATCGTGGTGCATGTGTTCACCAAAGAAGCGCGCAATTTCTACGACATCGAGTCCCTGTGGGCCGATCACATCGTGAAGTGACACTGAAACATACCCGAACGCCTCACGACATTCCTTTGACGGACAACGCGGGAGCGGATAGAATCACATCATCAAGCCAGAGTGGCGGAATTGGCAGACGCGCGGGACTCAAAATCCCGTGGCCCTCGGGTCGTGTGGGTTCGACTCCCACCTCTGGCAGAGCAGAAACATTCTACTTACCGCAGGCTTCTAATCCCCATCGCTTCCCCACGGACGCGATTTCTCGTCTCTCACCTTACGGCTCCTGCGCAGGTAGGTCGGTATGTCGAAGTCGTCTGAACCGCGCGGCCTCTCCTTCTGGAGTTTCGCGAGCATCGTCTCGTTTCCGAGCGCTGTTCCCTCCTCCTCCTCTCCCGGACGGACCGAAGCAAATCCCGTTGCAATCACGGTCAAACGCACCTTCTCCATTCCATCACGTATCGCTGTGCCGAAGATGATGTCGGCACGATCGGAGACCGCTTCGCGGATGAGTGATGCCGCTTCCGTCACTTCCTCCAGCGTGAGGTCGTTTCCGCCGGTGATGTTCATGATCACCTTGCGAGCGCCCTTGATCGAGGCATCCAAGAGTGGCGATAGGATAGCATTTCTTGCCGCTTCCTTCGTCTTACCTTCACCTTCTCCCTCACCGATCCCCATCATCGCCGTACCCGCGCCACGGATGACGCTTTCTATGTCGGCGAAGTCGAGGTTGATCATGCCGGGGACGGTTATCAGGTCGGATATCCCTTCCACCCCCTGACGGAGGACCTCATCGGCCATCTCAAAGGCACGCGTGATCGGTGTGTCTGTCGGAGCGACCTTCAGTAGCTTGTCGTTGGAGATGGTGATCAGCGCATCGACCTCCTGTGAGAGCCGGGCGATACCCGCCTCCGCCTTCTCAGCGCGCGCCAGGCCCTCAAATGAGAATGGACGCGTAACAATGCCAGTGGTCAGTATTCCCGCTTCCTTGGCAAGGGAGGCGATCACAGGAGCCGCTCCGGTCCCGGTTCCACCACCCATTCCGCAGGTGATGAACGCCATATCCACACCGGTGAGCAGATCAGCGATCTCCTCGTGGCTCTCCTCAGCGGCGAGGCGGCCGATCTCCGGGTTCCCACCGGCGCCAAGCCCGCTCGTCAGTTTTCTGCCGATCTGCAGCGTGTGGTGAGCCTTGACGACCTCCAGCACCTGTGCATCGGTGTTGACCACGACGAACTCCACCCCGTTGACACGGCCATCGGAGAACATTCGATCGACGGCGTTTCCCCCTCCGCCACCGACCCCAATCACCATCAGCCTCGCTGGGGGCGTAAGAACTCTCTCGTCTGCCATTGCCATTCCCCTACCCTCGGAAGAAACGATTGAACCAGGAGAAGAGCTTGTTGATCAGCGATGCCTTCTTCCGCTCATATCGTCTCTTGGAGAAGTCCTTCGTCTCCACCGCATAGCGCAGCAGGCCGATCGATGTGGCATATATGGGTGATTCGACAATGTCACGCAACCCGTGTATCCCCTGTGGGATCTTCCCGCGGCGGACAGGGATGCCGTAGCGCTGTTGAGCGAACTCAGCTATCCCATCGAGGAGCGAAGTCCCACCAGTGAGAACAAGTCCTGCTGGGACGAGGTCGCGATATCCAGCATCCTCCACTTCCTGCATCGCTAGATCGAGCAGTTCCTCGACGCGCGGCTCTATGATCTTCGCCAGCTTCTTCTTGGAGACCATCCTCTTCTCGTCCCCACCGATCGTCGCCACTTCGATCTTCTCATCCTCTCCCACACTCTCCACCAACGCAGTCCCTGCCTGTTTCTTTATCAGCTCTGCCTCTTCGATCGGGGTCTGCAGACCGACGGTGATGTCGTTTGTGATGTGCTCGCCAGCGATCGGGATGACCTTGGAGAACCAGATGTCTCCACCGCGGAAGACGCTTATATCGGTCGTCCCTCCGCCGATGTCGAGCAGGATCACGCCCAGTTCCTTCTCCGCTGAGGAGAGGACAGCCAGTGATGAAGCGATCGGCTCGAGCACGATCTGCTTGATCCCAATGTCCAGCGACTCAACGCAGCGCACCAGGTTGTGAACCGCTGTGATCGCCCCGGTTACGATGTGCACATCGACCTCGAGGCGGGTCCCCGTCATCCCAACCGGGTCCGTAATCCCATCCTGTCCATCAACGATATACTGTCGCGGGATGACATGGATCATCTCGCTCGCTGGGGGAAGCTGGATCGCCTGCGCCGTCTCCACGACGCGCGTTATGTCCTCTTCCGTGATTATCCGGTCGGGACGGTTGATCGAGACGGTACCGCTATTGTTGATAGAATTGATGTGCTTGCCGGCAATACCAACATACACTGAATCTATCTTAACATCAGCCATATTCTCCGCCTCTTCAACCGCTTTGCGAATCGAAGAGATCGTACGCCCGATGTCGACAACTACACCCTTCTCCAACCCATGCGATTCCGCCTTGCCCATGCCGATGATCTCGATCATCCCATCGGCCACGTTCCCCACCAGGGCAACGACTTTGGTCGTCCCGACGTCAAGGCCGACCACCACTCTTTCCTTTCTCATCTGTTCACCACCTTACGGGGCACTAGTCTCGCCTCACCCCCAAATCTGAGATCTATCGTCTTGTAGGCCGCCAGATCGATCGTGTCCAGCAGCGCTACCAGTTCGTCGATTCGATCCTTAGTCTCACTCAATGGACCGAGGAGTACCTCCCCATCATCAGCTGTGTGCATAGTGATCGCGGCCGGGTCGGAAAAGTCAATACTGGGGAAGATATCCCTCCCAAGACCCCGATCGCGCAGGTAGTTGAGTGTCCGCATGACATCTTCGCTCACAGTCTGTCTCCCAGAAGCCGTCCTCGACAAGGAGACCCCTCTCACACGGACGTAGTCAGCCCCTTCATCCTTGGTGTAGCCAACGATCACGCCATCCTCGCCCAGAATCATCAGTCGCTCCGAGTGAGAGTCGAGGACGAATGCAATTGGCTTCCTCTCACGAACTCTGATCGCAATGGTGTGGGGAAGTACTCTGCGAAGCGATGCATCCATTACCCAGGGGAGATGCAACAGGGAAGTTCTTGCCTGTCTCAGTGAAGCACGCACTATGTTTACCCCGTCCTGAATACCAGTGGCATCTCTGATCTCTGCGGCGGACGTATAGTGATTCCCACTTACTACAATCTCCCGCAGATCAAAGATACGCACCCAAGGTGTATACAGGGCGATGATGGCAGCAGCGATAAGAATCCCCCCTATTACAGCAGCCCAACGAACAGCTCTTTTCGGTTCCCCCTCTTTCACCCGTCAACGACCTCAATCTCCAAGTCAAGCAAGATATGGAAACTTTTATACACCTTTTGACGGACAATGTCAATTATTCTATAGATCTCATTACTGCTTGCTCCCCCCACATTGATGATAAAATTAGCGTGTATATCAGATACCCTAGCCATTCCCACCTGAAATCCCTTCAAGCCAGCACGCTCGATCAAATCCCCTGCAGATCGTCCGATTGGGTTCTTAAATGCGCATCCGGCGCTAGCTTCTGACACCGGTTGTGTCGCGGCGCGGCGCGCAAGAAGCTCCTTTCGGTCGAATCTTCGTTCGTCCAGCAACAGTGTTGCCGAGAGGATGGGGAGGCGCGATTCGAGGAGGGAGCTCGTCCGATAGGAGAAGGCACAGGCAGCTCGGTCAAGCGATTCGAGGGCGCCGCGAGCGGAGAGGACGGTCACCTCACGCACGACATCGCCGATCGAACGCTCCCCTGTGCCAGCGTTCATCGCCAGCGCCCCACCTACGCTCCCCGGTATCCCAGCGAGGAAGTTAAGGGAGGTGTTCCCGTGAGCGTTCGCGATGGAGATCAGTTGTGAGAGGGGCAGACCGCACTCAGCACGAAGATGATCGTCGACGAGCGTGCACTCGCTTAGCCTCTCGGTGGAGATGATCAGACCGCGATATCCAGCATCGGAGAAGAGCACATTTGAACCCTTGCCCAGGATGAAGTAGGGAACGTCACGTGCCCGGCAGAGACTGACCGCGCCGACCAGTGCTTCCACGCTCGCGGGGAGAAAGAAGCCATCCGCAGGTCCACCGACCTGTAGCGTTGTGTGGCCTGCCAGTGGCTCTCCCCGCCTCAATTCACCGGGGATCGACTCAAGGCTGGAGAGAGTGTCGCCTACGCGGTGCAGAAGCTCCCCTCCTTCAGGAAGCGTGACAGGCTGGTGGTCACTGTCCATATGTCACCCGCTCCGAAACTGATGATGAAGTCGCCCGGCTCGATGTAGCGCTTGAGGAACGAGAGCGCCTCCTCCTTATCATGGATGAGGAGCGGGTCGCTTCCCGTGTTGCGGCTGATGGAATCGACGATACTCTGTGAGGTGACACCCGGGATCGGTGCCTCATAGGCGGCATAAATCGGGGTCACGACGACCGTGTCGGCCAGGCGGAACGCCGCTCCGAACTCGTTGCCGATCGCCTGTGTGCGGCTGTAGCGATGCGGCTGGAACACAGCTACGATCCGCCTGTCCGTCCAGCCGGAGCGGATCGCTTGCAGAGTGACCTCGATCTCCTCTGGAAGGTGGGCATAGTCGTCGACCACCGTCACCCCGTTCTCCTCAAGGAGCTGGAAGCGGCGCTTGGGAAGTTGAAAGTCGGCGATCGCCTCCGCGGCATCGGCCAGCGGGACACCGGCCAAATTTGCCGCCCCGATCGCGCACAGCGCGTTTCTCACGTTGTGATCCCCCGGTGCGGGGAGGAAGACGTGCGCCACATCTTCTCCCCTATACCTGAGATCGAAGGTAGTATGGAAGTGATGGTGAGAGATGTTCACCGCGCGCAGATCGGCATCCGGGTGGGATCCCACCTTGAGCGCTGAGGGGTGGTGAGAGGCGAGCTCGCGCACGTTGGCATCGTCGATCGCCAGGACCGCTTGATCAGCCTGCTGGATGTAGCGTTTGAAGCTCTCCCTTATGCGATCGAGTGTATGGTAAGTGCCCAGGTGATCCCGTCCGATGTTATTGAGAACAGCGATCGTCGGATGGATGGCGAGGAACAGGCCATCGCTCTCATCCACCTCGGTCACAAACACCTCGCCCGATCCAAGGTGGGAGTTTCCTCCAAGGCCGGGGCAGTGCGCGCCCACGAGGTAGCTCGGATCCCTGCCGGTATTTCTCAGGATGGTCGCGGCCATCGCGGTCGTCGTCGTCTTCCCGTGCGTCCCAGCAACGCCGATGCTGGTGTAGCCATCGATCACGCTCGCCAGTGCGTGCAAGCGATGGACAACAGGGAGGTTGAGCCTGCGCGCCGCCTCTATCTCGACGTTCTGCGGAGTGATGGCGGAGGAGACGATCACCTCATCGACCCCCTTGTCAACGACAGACGGATCGTGACCGATGTGGATCGCCGCACCAGCCCGCTGCAGGAACTCCGTCTCCGCATTCTCCCGCAGGTCGGAGCCGGAGACGCTGCTCCCTCCAGCGAGCATCACCGCGGCCAGGCCGCTCATGCCAGCACCCGCTATCCCCACGAAGTGATAGCGCTTGCGTACGTCGATCAAGTGCGCGCCCCCTCGACAAGAGTAACGATTTCACCGAGCATAGACGCGGCTGCGTGCCTGCTCCCCATACGCATCGAGTTTCGTGCCATCAGATTGAGCCCCTGTTCATCTTTCACCATTTGTTCGATCAGCAGCGCTAGGCGCCTGTCCAGGATATCACCCTCCCCCACGATCGTGCAAGCCCTCTCGTCGTTCAGCACCCGTGCGTTCTCCCACTGATGACCGTCCGTTGCGCCTCCCCATGGAATGAGGAGCGCTGGCTTGCCGCAGGAGGTGATCTCGGCGAGCGTTGTTGCCCCGGCGCGGGATACGATCAGATCAGCGATGGCGAACGCCTCGCCCATCCTCTCAATGTACTTCACAACGACGATGTTCGTCGCGCCTGCCGCGGAGATCTCCGCCTCGATGATCGAGGTGTCGATGCTCCCCCCGGTGACGAGGAGGACCTGCATGTCGTTCTGCCTTGCAATCTCGTTGCGGGCCTTGCGGATGGCGTTGGTTATGGCGAGCGACCCGTTCGAGCCGCCGAAGACAAGCACGGTCCTCTTATCAGGGGAGAGGCCAAAGCGCTCGTAGGCGGCGCGGGTGCGCTTGGCAAAAAGGAACTCGCTGCGAATCGGATTTCCCGTGGTAACGATGTTCCGTGCTGCTCGCAGCTGCTTTCTGGTCTGCGGATAGGAGATCAGCACCTTGTCCACGAAACGAGCAAGTATCCGATTCGACAGCCCAGCGACCGCATTCTGCTCGTGGATCACCGTCCTTATGGGAAGGACCTTGCCCAGCAGGGACGCGACGAAGACCGCGGGGAAAGAAGCGTATCCTCCCATCCCGATCACCACCTGAGGACGGAAGCGCAGCAGAACAATCAGCACTTCGACAAACGAGATGCTAAGGAGCAGAAGCGAGTACAGATTCTGGGGTACATTCCCACGCTCCAGACCGCGCACGTGGATCGGGAAGAAGGAGACCCACGGGTACGATGGAAGGATGCGCGCCTCGATCCCTCGCCTCGTACCGACGTAGGCGAGCTTCACTCCGTTATTGTGCTTGGTGAACTCCTCCATCACCGCGAGCGCGGGATAGAAGTGCCCTCCTGTTCCACCACCAGCGATCAATACGCGCATCAGTTCCCTCCTTGCCTGGAGATGTTTAACAGAACCCCGACCATGGATAGCGTTATGAGTAGTGACGACCCGCCGCTACTGATGAACGGAAGGGTCAGCCCGGTCACCGGAAGGAGGCCGGTTGCGACACCGAGGTTGAGCAGCGCTTGAAAGGCGATGGAGAAGCCGATCCCAAAGGCGAGCAGCCTGCCGAATTGATCCTGCGCATTGCCAGCGATCGCGAAGGCACGCCAGGCAAACACAGCGTAGAGAATGATCAGGATACAAGCGCCGATCAGCCCCAGTTCCTCAGCACTGATCGAGAAGATGAAATCGCTCTGTGCCTGCGGCAGATAGAACAACTTGGCCCGCGATGCCCCAAGCCCACGCCCGATCAACCCGCCGGATCCGATCGCGACGAGGGATTGAATCGTCTGATAGCCGGACGACGTGCTGTAGTCGTGCGGATTGAGAAAGGACAGGACCCGCGCCATACGGTAGGGGGCGATGCGCACCGCCAGGAAGATGAACGGCACGCTGGCCATCCCCACTCCGAGCAGGTGCCGCGTGCGCGCCCCGCCGATGAAGAGCATGACAGCGGTCAGCGCGGCGAAGATGAGAGTCATTCCGAAGTCCGGCTGATTCATCGTCACAGCAGCGATCACCAGCAGCACGAGGACGAACGGAAGGACCCCCTCGCCAAACGACTTTATCGCGTCCTTCTTGCGGGTGATCGTCGCCGCCAGGTAGATGATGAGAGCAAACTTCAGGAGCTCTGTCGGCTGCAGCGCGAAGGAACCGATGTGCAGCCAGCGGCCGTCGCTGATCCCGTGCAGTGGAAGGACCGTGAGAAAGGTCAGGCCGAACGCCCCGAGGAGGAGGATGTCGTCGAGCTGCTGCAAGTGATGATAGTCGATGTAATTGAAGAGAACGAGAAACCCGATGCCGAGCAGCGCAGCGATGAGCTGCTTCACCAGGAGGTGCGTGTCGGTTCCGTAGTGATGAAGGGAGAACGGAGCGCTGGCGCTGTAGACCATCACCAGCCCGAACAGCAAGAGAAGTGCAGCCGAAAGCACGATTCCTCGATCCACTCGTCCGTCCACTTGCATCTCCTTGTCCGTCGTGCTGCGCCTGGCATCTCTGATACCCCTTATGAATACGGCAGTTGTCCCCCGCGCGGAAGGAAGGATGTCAAGATGAGGGTGATAGTTCGTGTTGTTGTTGTGGGACGCGTGACTCAGCTAGCTGTCTGACTCTTGTCCCAAGATCGATCTGACGAGGCGGGAGAAGTGCTCGCCTCGCTCGACGTAATTCCCGTACTGATCGTAACTTGAGCAGGCAGGGGAGAAGAGGATCGCATCACCACCGTGTGCCTCGCTGGCGGCCGCTTTCAGCGCACATTCGAGGTCAGAACAGGCGGTAATGTGAGTGTAACCGACATCACGCAGCGTCGCTTGCAGGAATGATCTCGCCTCACCGTACAGGATCACGTGGCGGAGGTCGCGCTGCGCGATGAAATGGGCGAGATCATCGTATCCCGCCCCCTTGTGCCTCCCTCCGAGGATGAGGACGCATTGCCCCTCGACCGACCTAAGCGCGGTGATCGCTGAGGCGGCATTGGTCGACTTGGAGTCGTTGATCACCCGTAGGCTGCCACACGCTCTCTCCTCCTGCATGCGATACGGCAGGTGCAACGCGCCCTTCAGCGCGGGAAGATCGATGTGATCAGCTCTGAGATCCGGCAGTATCCCCCGGCAGCAAGCGATCGCGGCGCGCAGGTTGGAGCGGTTGTGCGGGGGGAGAGATTCGACAAAGGGATTCTCAGGCAGGGCCACATCATCGAAGTGGGCGATCCTCGCGGCGATCGTGCTCTTCGATGGATCGATTCCTCGCGGCAGAATCGCCGTATCGCTCGCACCCTGCCGCGCGAATATGCTCATCTTCACGGCAATGTACTCCTCCATCGATCCATGCCGGTCCAGATGATCGGGGGAGATGTTGAGCAGACAAGCCACCTGAGGATGAAAGAGGCTGCTCTGTTCGAGCTGAAAGCTGCTCACCTCGAGGACAACGACATCCGGCGGATCATCGGCAAGGGTGATGAAGGGAAGGCCGATGTTCCCGGCCGCGATCGCATCGATCCCCTCGCCCCTCAGTATCCCCTCGATGAGCCTGACCGTCGTGCTCTTCCCGTTCGTCCCGGTAACGGCGATGATCCGCGTATCCCCCGATCGCAGGTAGGCAAGATCGAGCTCGGAGATGATCGGGATTCCTCTGGCGCGCGCCAGCTGCAGGATCGATATGGTGGGATCGATCCCCGGGCTGGGGACGATGGCGTCTGCCCCCTCTATCGCCCGCTGCGTGTGCCCACCCTGCTCGAAGGATATTCGCAGGTTCATGAGCGAGCTTTGATCGGCGTCACTGAGGTAAGAGCTGTCGCTGACGAAGGGTCTCACTCCATGCTCGTGTAGATACTTGGCGACGGCTCGTCCAGTGCGGCCATAGCCGAGCACAGTCACTTGACTTATCTCGCGTTCAGCTATCCTCACGGATCGCTCCCTCGATCCGCTCCTCCAGAATGAGATCATCGGAGAAGTCACGCACCTGCAGCGCCATGCGTGCGACGTCGTAGAGCGCACTGCGGGGGAGGGTACCGACGATCTCGCTTCCAATGACCATGACCCCCCAACGCTCCGCCTCGCGCTTTACAAGCTCAAAAACGCGCAGGATCGGCGTCTTTTTGAAGTTCGTCAGGTTCATCGACACCTGCACTATCCCCTTCTCTGAAAGGGGGAAACCGAGTGCCTTCACGTAGCGCAGGCCACCACTCGAATAGCGCACGGCGCGCGCTATCTCCTTTGCTACAGAGAGGTCGGAGGTAGCAAGGTCGATGTTGTAGGCGATGAGAAACTCCCGCGCACCAACAGCGACAACACCGGCGGTTGGATGGATCCTTGCCTCTCCGAAGTCTGGTTCCCACTGCGGATCTCTAATCTTCTCTGCGAACCCCTCAAATTGCCCCTTGCGGATCGTCGCCAGGTTGCGTCGCTCTTCCCGCGTCGCCGACTCCTCATACAGGTAGACGGGAATCGCTAGCTCTTCTGCGATGCGCTCGCCGACCCTGCGCGAGAGATCGATGCAGTCGGCCATCGTCACCCCCCTCACGGGGATGAACGGGATGACATCGACTGCTCCCATGCGCGGGTGCTCACCGCGATGGACGTTGAGGTCTATCAGCTCCGCTGCCTTGCTCGCCAGTCCAAGGACCCCATCGAGAAGTCCGTCCGGCTCACCGACGATCGTGATCACCGAACGATTGTGGTCGGGATCCATGCTCAGGTCGATCACCCTGCGGCCAGGGCCATCAGCAGCCTGCGCGATGGCCTCCGCCACATCCCGGCGCCTCCCCTCGCTGATGTTAGGAACGCACTCGATCAGCTTATTCCACATCTTCATTCACCGGTGCAACGAGTGAGATCACAGCCGATGCCGCCAGCTCGCCATCCACTTCAGCCTCGACCTTCGCTTTCACCAGCCCCTTCCTCTTGCGCAGAACGCGCGCTGTGAGCACCAACCGATCGCCCGGAACCACCTTGCGGCGAAAGCGCGCCTCGTCAACCCCGACGAGGTAGCCCTCACCCTGGCCGTCCCTTGCCAGGAGGAACGCGGCGGTCTGCGCCATCGCCTCCAGGATGAGGGTCCCCGGCATGACCGCTGGGAGCGGCTCAGGGAAGTGCCCCTGGAAGAAGGGCTCGTTGATCGTCACGTTCTTCAACGCAACGACGAGCCCCTCTTCCTCTCTCTGCACACGATCGATCATCAGGTAGGGATAGCGCAGGGGCAATAACTCGCGTATCCCTTCGATATCCCTGGCCATCACTGCCTACAGGTAGGACTCAAGCTCGTGTTTCACCAGGTCAGTGATGTCCGTTAGCTTGGCAGTGTTGCGGTAGACGATCACGTTCTTGGTGCGCAACACAAGATCGTAGCCCTGGTCGACCGCCACTTTGTTCGCTGCCTGCACGATCTTCGACGTTGCCGCCTGCGTGAGGAGCTGATCGAGCTGCGTGAACGCGTTCTTCACCTGCGTGTAGCGGTTCTGGAACTCGGTCGTATCGATCACGCCAACGCGCACCGTGGAGACGAGGTTCTTCATCTCATCGACCACCGGCTGCGCCTCATCCTTCAGCTTCTGCAGTTGACTCTTCATGTCTGCAAAACCATTGGACGCGATCATCTTGTCGATCGTACCCAGGTCGATGTTGAGCTGCGCCTGCAACAGCTCCACCTGCAGCTGATTGTTCTGGCTGTCGAAGTCATCCTTGGAGATGGTGCTCGCCATGTACTGCTGCTGCAGCTTCACGATCTCACCCTGCTTGTCGATCGCCTTCTGCCGCAGGTCGCTCACCGCGTCGGTGAACACCGAGAACGCATCCTCAGCGTTCAGATAGGCCACCTTGAGCGGGCTCGCTGGCGGATTGGCCTCCAGGGTGGAGACCCTGTTTGTGAGCGCGGTTATCTCGGCACTGTTGTCGACCCCCCCACCAGATGGGAGCACGAACTGAAGCACCAGCGCGGCTGCCGCCAGCAATAGAGCGATAACGGATACAACGAGTGTGTTTTTGGACATCCTTCTCCTCCTTTTTTCAAGAGCACGCTAGAGATTATAAGATCTGCTCTTCTTCCTGTCATCCTAGAACATCGGGCTGAACCCGAAGTCGAAGTGCGGGACCCAGCCCATGTCCGGCCCCAGGACCCACGCCATGTCCAGCCGGACGTACATCCCAGCTGCCTCGATCCCAAACTCGATCCCAAAAGACCCCTTCGCCACGGAGAGATCCACCCTATTCAGAGGCACGCCAGCATCCAGGAAGAGCGTCCCAGTGAGGCCTTCCACCACCGCCAAACGGTACTCGAAGTTGGCGTAGGCCAGGCGCTGAACCTGGGTCGCACTCGTCCCGCGGATTGTCCCCGGCCCACCGAAATCATAGGCCTGAGAGAAGGGGATGTTCACCCCCCAGCCGCTTGCCAGACGGACCGCGAGGACCTGATCGCGCTCGGAGACGAACGGCAGGTTGATGTACAGCGGTGCAAAGTGGACCCAGCTCAGATCAAGCTTGGCGTAGCTCGGCCCCGGAGCAAAACCGCCCGCCTTTTCGAGCCTTAGTGAGCGCCTGTTACCCGCGGTGGGAAAGTGCGGGTTATTGACGTCATCATAGCTAATCCCCGTCGTGATCGAATCTATCGGGTGCCAGGCTGAGTCATTGGATGAACTAACGGTCTCGTGTTTGTAGGAAAGAGACATGTCTGTGTAGTCCATGATCGGGAAGCTCACCGAAGCGTTGCCTCCGAGGGAGATGATGGTCGTGGCGTTCCCTTCATCATCGGTCTTCTCATCCGTCTTGCGATAGAAGTCCACCCCCACGCGATTGAAGTCCTTGAAGAAAGCGACCGTGCTGTAGCCAAGGTCCCAGGTCGCGCTCTGATCGTTCACCAATCCCCTGCTGAACGAGAAATTGAGATCTTGTCCCGTCCCGAGGAGGTTCTTCTGGCTGTAGTCGAGTTTTCCAACCAGCCCACCGCTCTCTGGCGAGTAGGCCACAGATCCGTTGATCCCACCAAGCTTCTTGTTCTCAACCACAGAAACAGAGAGCACAACGCTGTCGCCCGACCACTGCGGCTCTACATTCACAGAGTTGAAGTACTTGAGCGACATCAATGCCTGGTAAGAGACAGCCAATTTGTTCTTATTTAAAATGTCACCCGGTTTGATTCCGAGGACTTTCTCGATCACGTACGTCTTCGTGTTATCATTCCCGCTGATTTGTATCTTCCCGATCTTCCCCTCTTCAACCTCAATTGCAAGGCGTCCGCTCTCGACCGCCCCAGGAACGAACTTCACCATCACGTAACCGTTCCGATAGTAGAGATCGAACAGGCCTTTCAGGACCTGGAGGAGCCCGTAGTTATCGATTTCACCCTGCGGGAGGTCGCCGATCGCCCCTTGGGCTATCTCCTGTGGAAAGAGCGTCACCCCGGACAGGTCGATCCCGCTGATGGTGACCGGAGCGTCGATCAGCTTGCGCTCGGTCAGCGTCCAAAGAAGCCGCACGGAGTCCGGCGTCGCCCCCTGCTGCGGCTTGACGTCGACCTTCGAAAAATAGACTGCCCCCTGCAAGCGCGACAACACACGTTGGATAGCGGACTTCTTCAGGCACTCGTTGAGCGGTAGGTCGATCATATCCGCAGCGATCTTCTCGGGAACGGTCGACAGGCCAGTGACTATGTTCGCCTCGATCTTTCCCTCGATGATCTGGATCGACAGCGTCTCCCCTGGCGTCACCTTGCCGATCATGATCAGGGCGTACCCCTTCTTGTCGTAGGCATCGATGATCGCCTGCAGCCCATCCTTCAAGGAATTGTTGTTTAGAACTTTCCCCTTCTTCACTCCCTTATCACGCAGGATGCTGCGGGCCTTATCGCTCGTCATGATGCGCGTGCGGAACAGTGTCCATCCAAGGATGCTGAACGGCTCAGTGTTGACGTTCCCCGTGATCTCGATCTTCTTCACCACCGGGTTCTCGGTCACCTTGAAGGTCACGAGCCCAGCATCATCGACCTCAGGGATCACATCGCTGAACCAGCCGAGGTCGTATATCGCCTGCGATGCGTCCTTCAGTTGATCCGAGGTGATCTTGTCACCGCTGTGAAAGGGGACAGCCTTCATGATGTCAGATGCCTTTATCTTCACGTTTCCATCGATGCCGATACCGGTCACGGTGACCGGGAACTCGGTTGCATAGACGCTCAGCGCGATAACAAAGAGACACCCGAGGATAAGCAATAACTTGCGTCTCATCTCTTCTCCTCCTTAAGGATGATGGCCAAAAAACTGCCTTGTACGAGAGCCACACAGCCAGTAACTATACCAATACAATGTGTATTTTCTGTGAATCCCCCGCAGTGGTTCATTCCCCGCGCCACGGAGCGTGCTTCTTACGAAGCTTCTTGATACACCGCGTGCTTACGGCGGGGCAGTTCATTCCTCCAGATGCGCAGCTATAGTACATCATCGTTTGCACGGTACTGAATCGCTTCCGCCAGGTGCGCGCTCGTGATGTGCGATGAACCATCGAGATCAGCGATCGTGCGCGCTACCTTCAGTGTACGCGTGTAGGCGCGAGCGCTCAAGGCGAGGCGCGTGATGGCAAGCTCGATGAGATCCTTCCCCTCCTTGTCGAGATTGCAGTACTTCTCTATTTCCTTACTGGACATCAGCGCATTGGTGAACCGGCCAGGGTTGCCACTGAACCGCTCGAGCTGGATCTGCCTCGCCCTCTTCACCCTCTCTTGCACCGTGACGGACCTCTCCCCACGCGGCCGGGACGTCAGTTCCTGCGTTGTCAGTCGCGGCACCTCGACGAACAGATCGACGCGATCGAGGAACGGGCCGGAGAGGCGCTTGCGATAGCGCCTGATCTCGCTTGGCGTGCACGTGCAGGGATGGGTATGATCGCCGAGGTGCCCACACGGGCAGGGATTCATCGCCCCAACAAGGGTGAAGTTGGCCGGATAGCGGACGGAGACACCGGCGCGCGATAGCAGGATCGAGCGATCCTCGAGCGGTTGGCGGAGCGTCTCCAGCACTCGCCGGTCGAACTCCGGCATCTCATCCAGAAAGAGGACGCCATGATGGGCGAGGGTGATCTCCCCCGGGCCAGGCATGCCGTGTCCACCGCCAACCATGCCGGCATAGGAGATCGTGTGATGCGGAGCGCGAAACGGAGGTGTAGTGATGAGCGGGGTCTGCGGTTCAAGGAGGCCGGCGATGCTGTAAATACGCGTCACCTCCAATGCCTCCGCAAAGGACAGTGAAGGCAAGATACCGGGAAGGGCATGGGCTAACATGCTCTTCCCTGCCCCGGGCGGGCCGCTCATCACCAGGTTATGCCCTCCGGCAGCGGAGATCTCCAAGGCACGTTTGGCCATCTCCTGCCCCTTCACATCGGAGAGATCAACCTGAGCGGGGATGTAGGCATGCTCCAGGAGCGCCTCTCGATCGACGACGAACCGGTCGATATCGAGGAGACCAGCGATGAACGCCGCTGCCTCCGCCAAATCGGACACCGGATAGACAGGAACACCATCGACGAGGGCCGCCTCGATCGCGTCCTCCTTGGGGACGATCAGCCCATCATACCCACCGCGAGCGGCGTGCATAGCGATCGGAAGGACACCAGGGACGTGACGGACCTCCCCATTTAGAGACAGCTCGCCGACAATGACGTACTTGCGCCCGGTCGATACGATCTGCTCCGAGGCGAGGAGGATCGCCAGAGCGATGGGGAGATCGAACCCGACCCCTTCCTTGCGCAGATCGGCCGGGGCGAGGTTGGCGGTGATGCGCTTCGCAGGAAAGGTAAACCCGGAGTTCTTGATCGCTGAGCGCACCCGTTCCCGGCTCTCACTCACCTCCTTCTCCGGCAGGCCGACCACCTGAAACGCCGGCAACCCTCCGGTGACATCGCACTGGATCTCCACGCTGCGCGCGTCGATCCCCACGACGACGCTACTCACAAGGCGGGAGTACACCGGTCCTCCAATTCAAATGCGCTCTTCAACAGCGTCAATCTTCCCTTCTCTATCGCGACGAGATCGAACCTGACGGGAAGATCGCTCTCCACCTCCGACAGGTACATCCTTGCTGCAGCGATGATCCTGCGCCGCTTATGGAGAGTGAGCGCGCCGTCAGCCCCACCGTATCCTGACGCCGAGCGACGCTTCACCTCCACGAAGGCAAGCGTGTCCCCATCGCGGGCGATGATGTCGATCTCCCCGAATGGACAGCGCCAGTTCCGCTCGATCAGCGCGTACCCGTGCTCCTGCAGGTACTCGCAGGCAATCTTCTCCCCTTCTTTGCCGATCCGTTCCCCTCTGTTCATCATCTGCTCTCCATTATATCAGAAGCGACCACGTGAGGCCGAGGATGCGCCGCCACTTCATTGCGGGCATTGTAGATTACGGCTATAATTGCCTTCAGATGGGAAAAGAAGAACAGTCAATGGGAATCGTCATTAAGAATGTCGTTGTCGACGAAGAAGGATCAGTAAAGAGCGTCAACCTGCGCATCGAAGACGGGGTTATCTCTGCGGTAACTGAAGAGGCTATTCAAGAGCTGCCTGGGGACACGGTTATCGATGGGAAGGGGAAGTTTGCCCTGCCCGGGTTCGTAAACGCGCACACCCACATTCCAATGAGCCTCTTTCGCGGCCTGGCGGATGACATTTCCCTCGACACATGGTTGCACGATCACATCTGGCCGGCTGAGAAGAGGCTGACCGACGATGATGTCTACTGGGGATCCCTCCTCAGCCTCGCCGAGATGCTAAGATCCGGAACGACACAGATCGCGGACATGTATTTCCACACCGACTCCATCGCGCGGGCCGTCAGCGAGGCGGGCATGCGCGGGACCCTCTCCTACGGAATCGTGGCACATCGCCTCGATCAGCACGGGAAGGATGAGATCTCCAAGGCGCGCGAAGTGGTGAAGGACTATCACGGCTCATCCCACGGGAGGATCAGGACAGCGATCAGCCCGCACGCCATCTACACCTGCGGTCGCGATGTATGGAGAGCGGCGACCGCTTTGGCACGCGAAGAGCATGTCCCGTTGCACATTCATCTGTGCGAGACGCGCGCGGAGGTGGAATGGTCGATGAAGAATTGGGGTCATTCACCCGTTACAGCGCTGGATGACCTGGGCGTCTTCTCCGTTCCGACGATCGCCGCCCACTGCGTGCACGTGAACGAAGAGGAGATACGGCTGCTCGCGCAGCGCTCTGTAACAGCCGTCCACTGCCCGAAGAGTAACGCCAAGCTGGGAAACGGTCATGCCCCTGTTGTATCATTACTGAGCGCTGGGGTGAACGTCGCCCTGGGAACTGACGGGGCAGCGTCGAACAACAGCCAGGACATGCTCGAAGAGATGCGGATGGCGTCTCTGTTACAGAAGGCAGCATTGGAGGATCCAACGGCCCTTCCAGCAAGGCAGGTGGCGAGAATGGCCACGGAGAACGGGGCGGATGCCCTTGGAATGGGGGCACGCAGGATCGCAGTTGGTGAAGACGCTGATATAGTTCTCGTGCGTCTGGATGGAGTAGACACAGTGCCAGCGTACGAGCCGTTCTCGGCCCTGGTCTATGCCGCGCACGCCAGGAACGTGACAGATGTGCTCGTTGCAGGGGAGTTCCTGCTGCGGGATGGAGAGCTCCTCACGATAGATGAGGAGAGGGTGAAGTACGAAGTAGTCAACAGGTTTGGGAGCATCGCCCCCAATTGATCAGTGCCCTGCGGCATGGTGCTGCGGGCGAGAAACGTATTTTTCGATCCCTTTCTGGGAGACGGGGCAATCCCTCCCTCGGATGCGGGAGAGAAGGAGGAAGAATGAGTCTAACGCGGGAAAAGAAGGAAGAAATCGCAAAGAAGTACGGACAGAGTGAAAAGGACACGGGATCAGCAGAGGTACAGATCGCCCTGCTCACCGAGAAGATCAGAGAGCTCACCGAGCACCTAAACGTCCACCGCAAGGATTTTAGCTCTCAGCGAGGCCTGCGAAAGATGGTCGGCCAGAGACGCCGGCTGATGAAGTACGTAAAACGACACGACCTCGCAGGATACAAAGAATTGATTCAGAGCCTAGGAATCAGAGGAGTCTAGTAACGAGATGGTAATAAAGGAAAGTATAGAGATCAATGGTAAACAGTTTTCCCTGGAGACAGGGAGGCTCGCTAAACAGGCGAGCGGTGCAGTGCTGGCAAGCTATGGAGATACGCGTGTATTGGTGACGGTGTGTGTACAGGACAGCAGGGAGGATATCGACTATTTCCCGCTCCGCGTCGACTATGAGGAGCGGTTCTACGCCAGCGGGAAGATCCCCGGTGGCTTCTTCAAGCGCGAGGGTCGCCCGAGCGACGTGGCCATTCTCAGCGCGCGGATGATCGACCGGCCGATCCGCCCCCTCTTCCCGGAGGGGTACAAGGACGAGGTGCAGATCGTCGCCACTGTCCTCTCAGCGGAGATCGATTGCTCACCGAGCATGCTGAGCATCCTGGGGGCATCGGCGGCGCTGATGATCTCGGAGGCGCCGTTCAACGGCCCGATCGCCGGCGTGCAGGTGGGGTACAAGGACGGCGAGTTCGTCGTGAACCCTGGGGCCGAGGTGCAGGAAGAGGGGAGCATGGAGATCACGGTCGCCGGAACGAAGCAGACGGTGACCATGGTCGAAGGATTGATGGACGAACTCTCAGAGGAGGAAGTTGTTACCTCCATCGGCGTGGCGCACGAGGTGATCCAGCAGCTGGTTGAGCTGCAGGAGCGCTTTGTGGCGCAGGTTCACCCAGTGAAGAAGGAGATTCCAGCTGCGCCTCAGGAGGACTCATCCCTGCGCGAGCGGGTGGCCGCGCTGATCGGGCCGGAGTTCTCCAGCATCGTCTCCTTGGGCAACAAGAAGGAACGCGCCGACTTCGTCAAGTCCTTGCGCGACCACGCCATTGAGAACATCGTCACGGATGCCGTGCCCTCTGAGGAAGCAGCCGCCCTGCAGAAGAGGGTCGCCGCGATAACAGACGATCTCTATCGGGACTACCTGCGAAACCAGGTTCTCGATCGAGGCGTGCGCATCGACGGGCGCCGCCCGGACGAGATCCGCAAGATCACCTGCGAGGTCGGGGTCCTTCCACGCGCGCATGGTTCGGCCATCTTCACCCGTGGAGAGACGCAGAGCCTGGGGATCGCCACTCTCGGCGCAACGCGAGGGGACGAGCAGATCATCGATCAGATGATGAAGGAAGGGACAAAGCGGTTCATGCTCCACTACAACTTCCCTCCCTACTCAGTCGGAGAAGTGGGACGAATGGGCTCCCCAAGCCGGCGCTCGATTGGGCACGGTTACCTCGCCGAGGGTGGGCTGCGCGCTGTACTACCAAACGAGGATCAGTTCCCATACGTAATCCGCATCGTGTCAGAGATACTGGAATCGAACGGGTCCTCATCGATGGCGACCGTGTGCAGCGGATCGCTGGCCATGATGGACGCTGGCGTGCCGATAAAGAAGCCGGTGGCTGGAATCGCCATGGGGATGATCGAGGATGAATCCACGCAGAGGCGGGTCATCCTCACCGATATCCTGGGAGATGAGGATCACTACGGCGACATGGACTTCAAGGTGATCGGGACGCGCGATGGGATCACGGGCTTCCAGCTGGATGTGAAGGTCGGAGGGATCGGACGCGAGACGCTGAGAAAGGCGCTCGAACAGGCGCGGCAAGCCCGCCTGGAGATCCTGGCCAAGATGGAGGAAGTCCTCCCTGAACCGCGCGAACAGCTGTCGATGTACGCCCCGCGCCTTGAGACGATCACCATCCCGCGAGAGAAGATCGGGCTCGTAATTGGTCCTGGAGGAAAGATGATCCGCAAGATCATCGAGGAGACCGGGGCTCAGATCGACATCGAGGACGATGGCACGGTGAAGCTGGCCAGCGTGGACATGGAATCCGTCGAGGCGGCTAAGCGCTGGGTCGAGGATCTGACCGCAGAGATCGAGGTCGGCACTAAGATGACGACGAAGGTCACACGGGTCGTCGACTTCGGTGCCTTCGTCGATCTGAAGAACGGAAGCGAAGGGTTGGTGCACGTCTCCAACCTCGCACCGGGATTCGTGGACAACGTGCGAGATATCGTCAAGCCGGGGGATGAGATCACGATCGAGGTCATCGGCGAGGACAAGATGGGCCGGCCTGACCTGCGCCGCGTCATCGAGGGCGCCAATTGGGACGAAGCCCCAGCGCACGGCCGCGGAGGAGGCGGAAAGCGCTCCCGCGGAAACGGCAACAGCGGACACCACGCCCCGAAGAAGGTCGATCCATCGATCAAAGTGGGAGACATCATCGAGGGGACGATCGCCAACACCACCGATTACGGTGCCTTTGTCGAACTCACACCTGAGGTGACCGGCCTGATCCACATCTCCGCCCTCTCCGACGAGTACGTGCGACGGGTCTCCGACGTCGTAAAGCCGGGGGACAAGGTGAAAGTGGAGGTCCTCGACATCGACGACCGCGGCCGCTACAAGCTGCGGCGCATAGTCTCTGAGGAAGAGAGAGCAAGGAGAGACGAGGAGCAGGTGGAGCAGACCCAAGAGAAGGAGCCGGAGGAGCGCGTGGAGCGCAAGCCCGAACCGAAGGAAGAGCCTCCCGCCTTTGAGGATCGTTGGTGAAAACATCTCACCTCGATCGCGGCCTGTCAGAGGCCATACTGGATAACGGAATGCGGGTCCTCGTGGAAGAGGTCCCGCATTCCCGTTCCATCAGCGCCGGGCTGTGGGTGCGGGTTGGCAGCCGCGACGATCCCACGGACCGCTCCGGCATCTCCCACTTCATCGAGCACATGCTGTTCAAGGGAACTCCGACCAGGAGCGCCAAGGAGATCTCCCGTCAGATAGATGCTCTCGGCGGGCAGATAAATGGGGCGACTGGGAAGGAGTCGACCTTCTACTACGCTGAGGCTCCGGCAAGCGGCCTGCGCGAAGTCCTGGAGATCATCTCCGACATCGCCCAGCATCCCGAGTTCTCCTCGGTCGAACTGGAACGAGAGAGAGGAGTCGTGCTGGAAGAGATCCGCGGCCGCGATGACGACCCGGAACAGCAGGCATACGACCTGTTCACCGCCGGACTGTGGCAGGACGACCATCCGCTGACCCGTTCTGTTCTGGGAGAGCGCGAAACGATCGAGGGCGTGTCGCGAAGCGATCTCGCCTCGTTCCATGAGCGCTTCTACACGCCGGATAACATGATTCTGGTGGTGTGTGGAGCAGCACACACAGAGAGTGTCATCGCTCTGGCGTCACAGATGTTCGACGCAGACCCACTGGGACGGAACAGCTCGCAACGCCAAGCCCCGATGTTGCGAAGCGATCACAACACCCACGCGCGCGATACCGGACAGACCCACATCTACATCGGGCTTCCGGCACCGGATGCAAGGAATGATGATCGCTTTGCAGCAGAGGTTGTGAACGCCATCCTTGGCGGGGGGATGAGCTCGCGCCTATTCGTGCACGTGCGCGAAGAGCTGGGGCTGGCCTACGCCGTGTCGAGCTCGGTGCTCAGCTACTCCGACGCCGGGGTATGGCTCACCTACGCTGGGATCGCTCCTGAGAATGTCGAGCGGACACTGGACATCCTGTTGGAGGAGATCAACACACTGCGCCGCGACGGCGTGCGACAGGATGAGCTCGACCTAGCACGAGCGAAACTGCGGGGGAACTTCATCCTCGACCTCGAGTCGAACATCAACCGCATGGCCCGACTGGGAGGGGCAGCGATTGCAGGTAGCAAGATCCTCTCCCCAGACGAGCTGATCGAGCGGATCGATGCTGTGCGGCTTGCTGACGCTCGTCGCATCATCGACGCCTACGTCGACTCAGGTCGGATGAACATCACCGTCGTTGGCCCGGGTGTAGAGAGCGTGAAAGAACAGACCGTGCAGGAGATTGTGTTACCTCCGGCTACGAGCTAGAATTAATCCATCATGACTATGCCAAAAGCGATCTACCCGGGGAGCTTCGATCCGATCACCTACGGACACATCGACATCGTCCGCCGCGCGCGCAAGCTGTTCCCAAAGCTGATCATCGCCATCGTCGCCAATCCGAACAAGAACGCCCTCTTCTCAGTGGAGGAACGCGAACGGATAACACGAGATGCCCTGACTGAGATGGGAATCGACGGGGTCGAGGTGACGAGCTACGCTGGCCTGCTGATCGACTGCGTGCACAAGCTTGGGGCAAGTGCCGTCGTGCGTGGCCTGCGGGCAAACTCGGATTTTGACTACGAATTCCAGATGGCACTAACCAACCGCGACCTGGACTCCGACATCGAGACTGTCCTGTTCATGACCGCGGGGAAGTACTCCTTCCTCTCCTCATCGATCGTCAAAGAAGTGAAGCGCTTCGGCGGCAACATCAGCTCATTCGTCCCCGATAGCGTCGATAAGGCGTTGAGCAAGAAATTCGCAAGTCAGTAGCAAAAAAAGCCGGCCCAGGCATGGACCGGCTCTCTCATTCTCTCAGGCAATCTGCCCTGGTCAGCCGCTCGGCGGAGGGGCGATGTGGCCGGCATCCATGAGGATCTTCGTCTCAGCTTGTGCGTGGCGGATCTTCTCCTCCGCTTCGCTACGCAGCTCATCCTCGGTCAGGATGCGGCGGGCGATCCCTTGCTCGATCGCCTTCATCCCCACAGCCACCGCTTCGTTTATGAACACCTCGGTCTCCATCATCGTAGGGACAATATAGTCCTCGCTGATCCCGTTCTTCTCCGCCGTCTCGGCGATGGCGTGTGCCGCAGCGATCGCCATCTCGTCGGTGATCGTCTTAGCGAAGACGTCGAGCGTACCGCGGAAGATCCCGGGGAAGCCGATGGAGTTGTTCACCTGGTTGGGGAAGTCCGACCTTCCCGTGCCCACGATGCGCACCCCTGCTTCCTTGGCCTCCCACGGCCAGATCTCCGGGGTGGGGTTGGCCATGATGAACGCGATGGCGTCCTTGTTCATCGCGCGCAGCCATTCCTGCTTGATCGTCCCCGGCCCGGGCTTCGACGCGGCGATCAGCACGTCGCTCCCCGCGATCGCCTCGGTTATGTCGCCGGTGCGGTGCTCGGAGTTCGTCACCTGCGCGTAGTGCCACTTGTAGGGGTTCTTGTCCTGATTTGCCTCCAGGTCCTCGCGGCCCGGATGGAGGATCCCCTTGCTATCCACCATGATCACGTTACCCGCGGGGACACCGGCGGAGAGCAATATGCGCACGAAGGCGATGTTCGCCGAGCCTGTCCCGATCACGCAGTAGGTGACCTTATTCATGTCCTTGCCCACGACCTTGAGAGCGTTGATCAGTCCAGCGAGGGTGATCGATGCCGTCCCCTGCTGATCGTCGTGCCAGACGGGGATATCGAGCTCCGCCCGCAGCCGGTCCAGGATGTAGAAACACTTGGGGTTGGCAAAGTCCTCCAGGTTAACGCCGCCGAACCCAGGAGCGATCCACTTCACCGCCTGGATGATCTCCTCTGGGTCCTGGGTGTCGAGCATGATCGGAAAGGCGCCGACTCCCCCCAGGTACTTGAACAGAAGAGCCTTCCCCTCCATCACCGGCAGGCCGGCGTGCGGACCGATGTTCCCCAGCCCGAGTACGCGCGATCCGTCGGAGACGACGGCCACCGTGTTCGCCTTGTTTGTGTAGTCGAACACCTTGCTCTGGTCGGCCTCGATCTCCTTGCACGGAGCGGCTACCCCCGGGGTGTACCAGATGCCAAAGTCGCTCACTTCATTGACGGCGCACTTGAGCGTCGTCTCGATCTTCCCTCGGTAGAACTTGTGCCACGATGGCGCCTTCTTAGCTGGAATCTCCGCCCGGCGCTTCATCTCTTCTACGCTCAGTTTCTCCTCGCCCATCATTTGCTCCTTTCGATCTGATCATGTATTGCTTGCATGTTCTTGTCTACAGTTTCACCTAGCGTGCTGTACAAGCTCTTACCGTGGGCATCCATGGCCACGGTCAAGGGACCGAACTCCACAACGGAGAGGACCCACACTGCCTCCGGCATGCCAAGCTCGTTGAGCCAGTGGACGTCCGTGACAGTGCTGATCGCCCGCGCGGCGAGCGCTCCCGCTCCGCCGGTGTAGTGCGTGTAGACCGCCCCCACCTTCTTCAGCGCAGCGAGGGTCTTCTCGCCCATTCCACCCTTGCCGATGATAACGCGCACGGGGAATTTCGCCAGGAAGCGATCCTCGAAGATCTCCATCCGGGCAGAGGTCGTCGGGCCGGCGGAGACGATCTCCCAGCCGCCGTCATCCTGCTTAACCACCGGCCCACAGTGATAGAGGGCCAGGCCTTCAATGGGGAAAGGTGCACCCTGCTCGAGCATCGTCAGATGAGCCTCATCGCGGGCGGTGAACATCGTCCCTGTGATGTATATCACATCCCCCACGTGCAGGTCGCGCGCTTCCTGTTCGGAGATAGGAGTCGTAAGTATCCGTTTCATCTAGCTCACCTCGATCACGCCGCTGGCGTCTATCGTCACCCTCGCTCGCCGATCGCTCCAGCACTGGTAGACGATCCCCACCGGAAGCGATGCCGGGTGCCGATGAGCGTATTCTATGTGTACGTCGAGGCAGGTCGTCTTTCCGCCCATACCCATCGGCCCGATCCCACTACGGTTTATCAGATCACGCAGCTCCACCTCAAGTGAGGCGACGTTATCTTCAGGGTGGCGCGATCCGACCGCTCGCAGCAGCGACAGCTTCGCTAACTTGAGGGATAGATCGGCTCCACCGCCGATCCCCACGCCGACGATCCCCGGCGGACACGGCTTCCCCGCACAACCTACCACGTGATCGACGATGAACTTCTTCACTCCCTTTATCCCGACACCGGGAGGGAGCATCGCCAATGCGGCGCAGTTCTCGCTCCCTCCACCCTTGGGGAGGAGCTCGATGATACAGGAGTCGCCATCGACGATCTCCCAACTGATGTAGGGGACGTGCTCTCCCACGTTGTCGCCCGGGTTCTCCCCGGTGAAGGGATGCACAGTGTTCGGGCGAAGCGGTATCTCGATCGTCGCGCGACGCACTGCCTCGATGATCTGGGCCTTCAATCTTGCCAAACCGGGGAACCTCGCGCCGACGCGCAAGATGAACGTCTGGATCCCTGTGTCTTGGCACATGGGGATCGAACCATCCCGCGCGGCAGCGACGTTTTGAAGCATCGTCTCCAACTGCACACGCGCCGCACCGCTCTCGGTCTCACGCGCCGCTTCCAGGGCGAGGACTACATCTTGCCCAAGGACAGTCTCCGCCTTGCGGATCGCCTCGACTAGCTGTTCAACTAGTTCTTCATCGCTCACTTTACAGTCACCCCAAAGTGATCAGCCACAAATTTCTCGTAGATCGCCACGTAGTCGGGCTTATCCTCGTTCACGAAGGTCCCGACGATGAACGGCTTACCCGGTATGATCTCCGCGTCCTTGGGATCGGCGAAGTTTTCGATCACCGCTTCCTCTCGGTAGTAGCGCATCTCATCGAGACCGGTGGGAAGGCCGTTCCTACGGCCGAAGTTGGTCGGGCAGGGGGCGATGATCTCAACGAAGGTGAATCCGCGCTTCTGTATCGCCTCCTCCATAGCCTGCTGCAGGCGGTGCACGTGCAGCGTCGTCCAGCGCGCGACGTACGGCGCTCCTGACGATGCCGCGAGGTAAGGAAGGTTGAACGGGTGCTCGAACATCCCGTAGGGGGCCGTCGTTCCCTTCGAGCCCAGCGGTGTTGTCGGGCCGACCTGTCCTCCCGTCATACCGTAGTTGAAGTTGTTAACACAGAATACACTCAAGTCAATGTTGCGCCGAGCAGCGTGGATAAAGTGGTTGCCCCCGATGGAGAACAGATCGCCATCACCGCTGAATACGACCACCTTATGCCCCGGTTTGGTCTTCTCCAGCGCTACCCGTAATCCGGTGGCGAATGGGAGGGCCCGTCCGTGCGTGGTATGGTAGGAGTCGGGACGCATGTAACCAGCAAGGCGTCCGGAACAACCGATCCCAGAGACGACGGAGACATCATCCACATCGAGTTTGAGATGGTCGAACGCCGCTGCCAAACAGGACATCGATGTCCCCAGCCCGCAACCCGGGCACCAGATGTGAGGGAGACGCTCGTTCCTGAAGTAGTGCTCCAGCGGATGGTGAACGTCGGCTACGACCTTCGGCTCCGGTTTTGTCGCTACACGTTTCATCATGCCACCTCCTCGATCGCGGTGAGAATGTCCTCCGGCCGGTGCAATCCGCCTCCGGCGTGGCCAACCAGGCGGACCGGGCACTGCCCAGCCGCGGCCCTCTCCACTTCGCGCACGATCTGCCCCAGGTTCAGCTCCGGGACGACTATCCCCTTCACCGCGCCGGCGATCTTACGCACCTCCTTAAGTGGGAACGGCCACACCGTAATGAGGCGCAACATTCCGACCTTGATCCCTTTCTGCTCCGCTAGCTCCATCGCGCGCAGCGATGTTCGTGCAGCGATCCCGTAGGTGACGAGAACAACATCCGCCCCGCGGATATTCTCCTCCTCCACTTCGATGATCTGATCGGCGTTATCCCGAATCTTTCCTATCAGACGATGCATCAATGCATCCTGGCTCTCCACCGATAGATCGGGGTAACCACGTTCATCGTGCGTCAGCCCGGTGACGTGCACCCGGTACCCCTCTCCAGCGCAGGCCATCTCCGGGACCATATCCGCCCCGCCTCTGTAAGGGAGAAATTCCTCGTAGGGGACGCTCGGTTTGCGCCGCGGATAGATTTCGATCTTATCCGGATCGATGACCACCCGCTCCATCATGTGTCCCACCACCTCATCGGCCATCACCAGCACCGGTTGGCGGTAGCGCTCGGATTGATTGAACGCCTTGATCGTCTGATCGAACATCTCCTGCGGAGACGCCGGTGCGTAGGCGATAATCTCGTGGTCGCCGTGTGTCCCCCAGCGCGCCTGCATCATGTCCGCCTGCGATGTCGCGGTGGGGAGCCCGGTGCTCGGCCCGCCGCGCTGCACGTCGACGATCACGCACGGGGTCTCGGTCATGATCCCCAGGCCGAGGTTCTCCATCATCAGCGAGAACCCGGGGCCAGAGGTGGCAGTCATCGCCTTCATCCCTCCCCACGCCCCTCCGAGAACGGCGGCGATCGATGCCAGTTCATCCTCCATCTGGAGGAAGAATCCACCGATCGTGGGAAGGCGGTGGGCCATCGTCTCAGTGATCTCCGATTGTGGGGTGATCGGGTAGCCAGCGAACAGCCGACAACCGGCGGCTATCGCTCCTTCAGCGCAGGCGACATCCCCGTTTAGGAAGTGCTCCCCGGCAAGGATATCCTTCTTATTCATCCCTCTCACCTTCTTGTTTGTCGTCCCTCTCGCTCCAGATGGCGAAGTCCGGGCAGAGAAGCTGACAGTAACCACAGTTTACACACTTCTCGGGTTCTAGCATCTCTGGATAGTGATACCCTTTCTCGTTGAAGTGCTCCGATTTACCGAGCACCTGGATCGGGCAGAATTCGATGCACAGGCCACATCCCTTGCACAGATCATTGACAATGGTGATCGATCCGTTTCTGGTTTCCCAGCGGTTGCCAACGTTTGCTCCATCCACGGTAGACCCCTTGTTCATAGCAGATGCCCTAGGGTGTGCTCACGCACTGCCTGCGGCCGGTAGTCGGGGAGGATGATCGGCGCCTTCGGTCGGTACTGATCCCTGCTCTCTCCAGCTCCTTCTCGTAGTCGATCACGTGCTTGAGGGACAACCCGTCGACCTTCGCGCTCTTAGCCCACTTGCCAGCAGAGATACCAGCACGGCGGCCGAACACGTTGTAGTCGAGCTGGGAGTTCCCCATCAGCCTGTTCTTACCGTGCACCCCTCCCTCGCACTCTCCTCCGGCGAACAAACCAGGCACCTTGGTGTACCCGTTCTCGTCGATCTCCACCCCGCCGTTCTGGTAGTGCAGCGTCGGGTAGATCAGCGCCGGGTCCACGGTGATGTCGATGTCGTGCCTGTGCCACATCGTCCACATGGCGGCGAGGACCTTCTTGATCGTCCCCTTGCCGTGTATGGCGTCGATCATCGGCGTGTCCAGCCATACACCCCTGATCCCGCTCGGCGTCTCGATCCCCTTGTTCTTCATCCAGCACTCCTCGATGATCGCCGCCGATTCAACGTCGCGCGGCTCGAGAGGGAAGACGAACGCCTCCCCGTCCACGTTCACCGGCATCGCCCCCTGGTTCCTCAGCTTCTCCGTCGCCAACTGGCCGAGGATCGCTGCGGGGAAGGCCACTCCTGTCGGGTGATACTGCACCGAGTCCATGTCGATGATGTTCGCCCCGGCGCGGTAGGCCATGACGAGACCATCAGCGGTCGCCCCGTAGTGGTTGGTGGTAGGGAAGCCCTGGATGTGGATCCTCCCGAACCCGCCTGTAGCGAGCACGGTCGCCTTGGCACGAATCACGCGATACTCCTCGGTCTCGATGTTGTACACCACCGCGCCCGCAGCGTGACCGCGCTTGTCCAACAACAGTTCGACAGCCGGGAAGAACTCCAGCACCGGGATGTCCAGGTTGCGCGCCTGGTCGCGGATGGCGTTGAACGTCTCCTTACCCGTGTAGTCCTTGGCCGAGTGCATACGCATGCGAGAGGTACCGCCTCCGTGCGCCTCCACGTACTCCCCGTCGACCTTGTCGTACATCACTCCCATGTCCTCGTGCCAGCGGATGATCCCAGGGG
>JAGGSM010000064.1 GCA_021159105.1 Candidatus Bipolaricaulota bacterium | reverse complement strand
CAAGGAGAATGTCTCGTCGATGCGTAAGCCTCCGAAGTCCTGCAGCGCATGCACGTGCAGATCGACAGTGACTGCTCCACCGTCCCCCACGGAGACGACGGTGCGGGTGATGGCGACCACCCCATCAGTCGGTTCAACCGGGGTCTGCGCTCCAACCACGAGGAGGTTACTTTCACCAACAATCTCCCCCTGCGCAGCGGGGCTTCCCGTTGCATATGTCCCATTCACGGTGATGCCATCCCTGGGCAGGGTAGCACGATACTGGATGTCCAACTCATCCCCTGCCTTGAACTTGCGCGCAAAGAGCCAGCGGGCACTGTCAAGGGAGAGAAAATCGTTCTCGCCGCTCTCCGTTCGCGTCCAGTCCCCGATGTACACCGTCACATCCTGGGAGTCTGCCTCATTGTTGATCACCTGAAACGTGTACGTGTCCGCAGATCCTGGAGGCATGTGCAGATCAAACTCGATCTGCGTAATCTGGAGCGCAAGGCAGTTCACGCTGACACCAACGATGACCGCTGCAATAAGAAAGAAGAATCTTGCCGATCTCATCTGTCCCTCCTCACAGCTATTCTGCCAGATGTGACCAAGCAAATGCAAGCACGCTAGCGCGGCGTTGCCGTGTAGATCAAAGATATGGAATAATCTCCTCCGCATTCAGCAGTCGTTGGAGTGTAGCGGTAGCCGAGCGTGTGCTGCACCTTCCCTGGCGCACTGCTTGAAGCCACAGTGATGGGCTGCGCCTGCAGCCCGCTCGCCGAACGGAACGTCGAGCCGTCTATCTGCCAGAAGAAGACTCTCAACAGATCCCCTCTGTAGCACGGTGGGGTTGATAGCGATCCTACCTGAAGCGTGACATCCCAGCCCGTAGTCAAATTGCTGACGATGAACATGCCATTGCCAACACTGTCACGCGCCGGAAGCCCCCTTCCCATCACATAACCGGCGCCATCGATCGTGCCAAGATCGATGCGATCGTTAATGGCAAGGACAATCCAGTCACGTGCATTGAGGAACAACACCGTGTCCTCACTGACAGAATACAACTCATAGGATCCCCATGAGATCGTGACACGATAGGTGAGGGTAACTTGATGGTTCCCAGGAGCATCCGCAGTTGTCGGCAAGTACTCATAGTCCACTGGGACAGATGCCGACCCCCTCCCAGTCGCCACTTGCGTCCAAGCGCCGAGCGATGAGAACGGCAGGTATCCTTCTCCTGTTCCACTGTGTCTCCAGTGCAGGCGCGAAAGGGCCACCCCCAAGCTCGATGCCGCCTTGACCTCAAGGGTCCAGTTCAGGCTCGCCCAACCATTGCGCGTAATGTCAATTGCGTTGTCCAGCGCCGTGAGCGGCTGTAATGCGCCGCTCCCTTCGGGTGTGGCACCATGAAAAAGGGATGAGTCGATGGTCCCCAGATCGACATCAGGATGCACGGTGAGGCAGGTTTCGTCCGTCCACCAACTGTTGCAGCTCGTTTTGGCGATGGCGCCCAGACTGGCCAGAAGGAAGACGAGAAGGAAAAGAAGAACAGCTTTGATGGACATTTTGGAATGTGGAGCGGCCATAACTTGACCGCTCCATCCGTGATATCCTATTGTGCGGTCGCCGTGTAGGTGACGATCACGCGATAGTCACCAGCAGCATCGTCCCAGCTTGGAACGTACTGGTAGTTGATGTTGGTTGCTCTCCCGACACCAACACTCGAACCGCTCAGGATCTGAGTGTTATTGAGGTTACCAGTCCACGTTCCGAGATTCCCACCAACCATCTGGAAACGAGACAGATCAGCTGCTACATACCCAGCAGCGTTTGCGGCAGACACCGAAAGCGTGAAGCCAGCGGCGTTGTTCGTTATCACGTACGCGCTGTGATCGCTCCCATCGGTAATCGGCGTCCAGGTCTCGCTCGCCGGATTGTACTGGCTACCGTCAATCGTACCCAGCTCGATACTCTGGTCGGGCACGTAGAGGATAATCCAACTATTGGTGTGCCAGTTCACCCGTACATCCTGTGGATTGCTGGCCCAAACCGCAACACCCACACTCACTGCCACCGCTACTACCAAAATCGATATAAAAAGCCTCTTCATGTTAAGCACCTCCTAATGGTCTTTATTTCATGAGCATCTTGTAGCTCTGCCACCATTAGGTACGCCACGGCAGCCTGACGATCTTCTAATAAAAGAAGACTCAAGGCTTTGCGCCCCGGGATCGCTCCCGGTTTGCCCTTTCGTCCATACCTTTGCAGGCCGTAGCTTTGCGCCCCGCCCTTTCGTGCGGGTTGCCCTTCAATGCTTGTGAGAGGCAACATACTACTTCGTACAGTTTACATAATCTTCACTCCACCTACCACCTCCCTTATTTTTACCATCTGCCACTTTTTACACCTATATTATACTTCTCATGCGCGCCATGTCAAGACCGCGAGGAAACGAGACACAATAATCTCACCCCATCACCGACCAGATCAGTGTTTCACTTTCCTTTACGCCTATCGCGTATAGACCGGCTAGGGTCCCTGAGAAGACTGTCTGGCGACTTGCGCAAGCTCGTTGTCTAAAGAATGTGCGTGCAAGGTATAATATAATTGTCAGCGATTGGCGAGGAGCGAAGCTTCTCAGTAGAATGATAGATGTATCATCGGTAGCTTGTTTATGCGGCTACGCGTTAGAGGTGATGATGATGAAACGAGTTTTTCCCAGATTCGGGGCGTGGATCAAAGGGCACAGGAGGGGGGCAATGGTCGCTCTCGCCTGCATTGCTACTGTGTCCGCTGTCGGGCTGGTGTTAGCCACTCAGAGCTCCGTTACTGTGCACATGAGCTGGACCGTTCTTCCGTATCAAGAACTGCGAATCGCCGGCTCCGGGACGCACGGGCCTTCGGTGACAGCCGATTATGTGATGCCCCAGCCAGAAGATTACGATCTTCAACGGGGGTACATAGAGGAGATGAACTCGGTCGACCTCACCGTAAACAGCAATATCCCGTGGAAGGTCCAGGTGTGGACAGATGAGACTGATATGGGACAGAGCGATGATAGAACGTTCACAAAGCCAATCTCAGACTTTCTGCTGCGCGAACATGGAGGGGAGTATTTCCCAATCAGCAACACACCTCAGATACTGGCAAGTGGGAATCGGGGAAGCTTCGACATCGGTGTTGACCACCGCATATTGCTCGGAAGTGACTACCGGCCCGGTAGCTATGGCCTTGAGGTTGTGTACACGGTGATGCCCAAGTAATGACCAGAACCATGCGTCGTTGACGCTCCCGGCCTCCCCGTCTACCTCCTGTGAACATGATGGGGAGGCCTTCACTTTGTCGTAACCAATCGCTATCATCTGATCATGAGGTCAAGGAAACTGCCTGGAAGTTGGCACTTTGTGCTGGGAATTGGAGGAGTAGCAGTCCTTGCGGCCTGCGCCCTTACATGGTTTTTCTTGGTCAGTAGACCTGCTCCTTCTTCACAGATAGTCGTGCCGAGGGACTACCCGACGATCCAAGCGGCTCTGGATCAAGTCGCCGGTGGTTCGACGATTGTCGTTCAAGCGAGAGGCGGTCCGTACGAAGGGCCAATTCATATCGATGCTTCAAATGTAACGATCATATCGTCCGGCGGGCGAGCCAAGATTGTCTGTCCCACCGGTGAGCCGGCAGTGACAATTCATGCCACGGGGATCGAGTTACGTGGTTTCAGGATCGAAGCAGACGGCATCGGGGTGCAATTGCTGCACTCAGTCAATGCCAGTCTTGATGATCTTGTTATCGAAGGAGCGCGCGTCGGGATACAGGCGAGCGAATCCAACGGTAGCGTGATCACCTCGATCGTCATCGGCGGATGCAAGACGGGAATAGAGATGATGAGCGCCAATCGAAACAGGCTGCAGCAAATCCACATCGGAAAGGACGCGGCAGTTGGCGTACGTCTCTCCTCCGCCTGGTCCAACACGATCGAGGATATCAGCGTGGACGGGGTTGGGGTCGGAGTCTCGATCGAAGACGATTCACAAGAGAACGAGATCGCCACGCTTACCGCGATCAGTTGCAGCGAAATCGGTCTGGAGATTCTTAGTTCCTCTTCGAACCTCATTACAGGGGGCAGGTTCACCGACTGCGCAACCGGCATTCTGCTGAACACTGCCTCCAACAACAGGATAGAGCATAACTCAATCAGGAGGAGCGCCAAGTACGCGATCTCACTGTACAAGTCACCACAGAACGCCATATCCGAAAACAGCGTGCAAGACGGCCTCAGGGATGGGATTTCGCTCTCTGCGTGCCAAGATAACAGCATTACGCACAACTTCGTCAGCACGTGCCAAGGCACAGCCCTCACACTGGAAGGGGTTAAGTCGAGCCTGATCCTTGCCAATGACCTGGAGAAGAACGCGATCGGGCTCCAGATCCTGGAAGGTGCGAGAAATAGGGTATTACGCAACTCGCTTAAGGAGAACGCACTGGCGGGAATTGTCTTGTCAGCCGGGTCGCGGAATCTGCTCCTCGACAATGTCACTGCTGGGAGCGCATACGCAGTGGCATTGATTGGAGCAAGCGATAACCAACTGCTGCGCAATAGCATGACCAATAGCTCGGAACAGGGCTTGTGTCTGCTCAATCATGCCGACAAGAATCACATTCAAGACAACACTCTCAAGGACAACAAGGTCGGAGTACTGATCGCCTCTTCATCACAGACCGCACTTCTGGACAACCGCATCAGCCACAGCGAGATTGCCCTAAGGCTGTTCGAGTCCGGGACCGGCACAAGGCTTGAAGGCAATACTATCTCATACAACTCCACTGGGCTGGAGATCTCCTCAAAACTGGACAAGCAAGAGACGATCTTGCGAGGAAGCGACTCCGAACTTCTGGCCGGGGCGGAACAGGGCTTCTCCCTTACGCTAGCTAAGAACTCCTTCTCCGGCAACAAGAGATACGACATATCAAACTCATCGGATAGGACAATCTATGCGGAAGGAAACTACTGGAACGGCGCAGAAGAAGAGGACCCTTCCCGCATTGTAGGCCAGGTCGTGCTCCCCAGGTCGTCTTGGAAGGCATCGGTTGCCCTCGGTGCAACGAGCTCCCTCGACCAAGTCATGATCGCTCGCCTCCTCCAGCTCGGATTAACGAGTGAGGGGATGAGAGTGATCGACCTAATCGGACTCGAAAGCGAGGAACAGGTGAAGGATGCCCTCATCGCTGGCGATATCGATGTCGCTGTTGGGAAGGCCGATCTGTTCGATGTGAAAGAGCTATCGGACACAGGGATAAGCGCCTCCAGCCTTCTTCCAGCAGAAGATACGCTCCTGCTTGTCGTATCCCCGGAGATAGCTACCCATCTATCTGGAACGACAATCTCCAACCTGGCCATCTACCTCACAGGTGATCAGAGAAGCGTGAAGCTAGCTGTAGAGCGGGAGATCCCTCATGCCAGCGTTGCAGCACTCGCATCGACATATGGGATAACACTCGAAGAGGATAACGTAGTCTGGACCAACGGGATCGATGAGTCAGAGACCGCACTGAAGTTGGGGACAGTCGATGCAGCGATTGTACATAGCTTGCAAGAGGCAGTTACGATTGTGGGATACCAGGCACTCAACGATGATCAGGGAGCATTGACTGCCCGGCAGATAACCTTCTTCACGCGCCAGAGCGTGATCGATGCACACCCTGGAGTGCGAGCTATTGAAGAGGAGCTTCGCCCCCTTCTCACATCGGATAATGTACATTCCCTGGTAAGTAGGGTACGGTTATTACACAGCGATCCAGCGGCGGCTGCCAGGCAGTTCATGGTGCAGCAAGGATTGATGGCTCAATAGGAGGGTTGGTAGCAATGTCCGAGAATGTTGAGGACAAGAGAGCGGAAGAGCAGGGATACCTGGCAAGGATCAAGCACCGGTTGAAGAGAGGCTTGATGACCCTGTCATCGAACATCTACTATCGATCCCCCCTGAAGATCAAGATTCTTGTTCCTGTCTTCGTGATCACACTCTCAGTTATCGGCATCCTAGCCTGGTTGTCGCTCACATCGCTTCACACCACCATCGCTGGGATCTACGAGCAGCGTGCCCGCAGCGTGGCAAGCGTCGTCTCCAAGTCGCTTCAGGAGAAGGCATATATACTGTACTACTCCGACCAACTGGAACAAGACATCAATACCCTGATGACACGATACGACTCTATCGTCGGCATAACGGTCAGCGGAGTGACCGGCAGGGGGCTGCGAGTTGTCGCTAGCACGGACTCGTCACTGATTGGCAAGATCCTTTCACAAGAAGCGCAGGGCGCCTTGCTCGCCCTGCGGGATGTGCGGGTAAGGCAGGTTCGGGTAGGGGGAGAAGCATACCTGCGCGCAGACTATCCTCTATTCATGGATGCAGATCTGGTCGGGGTAGTCTCGGTGGACATGTCCCTTGCCGAACAGCAACGCTACGTCAATCACCTCTCACTAGAGCTTGGGCTGGCATCTGTTATCGGATTCCTCGTTCTCGGCTTCCTCATCTACGGGATCGTGAGCCTCATCGTCACCCGGCCGATCCTTAGGCTGGCAGCAGCGGCGGAGAGTGTCTCACAGAGGAACTACGGTGTGCAGGTATCGACTGGGCCGGTCAGGCAAGCAGGGCTGAAGGTACGTGACGAGATGGCGCGGTTCATCGATGTCTTCAACCTGATGATAAAGGTGATCGGATCGCGCGAACAGGCACTGCGGGACGTAGTTATGCTCGACGAAGAGACGGGCACTTACACGTTCTCCTACTTCCAAAGGCTCCTTGATCAGGAGTTGAAGAAGGGAGCACGCTACGGGCATCCAACTTCGGTCCTGATCGTAGACATATCTCCGGGCGAGGGAACCTCTGAAGAGAATAAGAAACGTCTCCTGCAGGCGACAGCGAACCTCCTCATTGCGAAGCTCCGATCGGTTGATCCAGTATTTCGTGTGAGCGAGCAACGGTTCGTGGCGCTGCTGCCGGAGACACCGCTTGCCGGAGCACAGGTGGCCTCAAAGCGACTGAGCGATCAAGTGGCCAATCTCAATGCGGAGATGGGCCTTGACTTCACCATATCTGTCAGAGCTGACGGTTGGAATGGGCAGGAAGCACCTAGTTTGAAGGATATCCTGAGCAGCATACAGCCTGCTGGCGAAGATGATCCGGGTTGATCACAGATGGGCCGTGCCACAGCTCACCCTGCACCTTCGAGGGGCGTGGTAGCTCTGTGAGCGCGGGAAGTGGGACGTGATTGGGTCGATGTTACTGCGGATTGCAAGCCAGCGAGCGTGTCACCTTCCGGCGCGCTCCTGTTGGCGTGATAGCATTGCCTGTAACAGGCCCACATCGTCCTGTGTTATCTCGCCGTCGTTGTCATAGTCAAACGCGCGTTTGTTTCGCGTTATGCACCTATCATCGAGGTTGCTCGTGTACAGAGACAGGTCCGCTTCCGTGAGCCTTCCATCGCCGTCTATGTCTTCATACAGGCCATCTCCATCGAGGTCTGTTGGAGTGTTGAGGCTTCCCCCTATCGGTGAGAGAGATAGTTGCTTTATCCGCAGAGCGACCTGGCCGGCAACGAGGTAATCGGCCCCATAGTCGGCGACCGCTGTGACGAGGTACACTCCCGGAACCTGCATGTAAAGTGAACTTGCCAATGCAACATCCACCGTGTGGCCCGGCAGGACGGAAAATGGATCAGATGAGAGCTCACCAAGCGTCTGTCCGGTGCGATCCTGCAGAGTAGCCGTGGCGCTGACGTCCTCCATCAGGGTCTCTCCTGTGTTGGCGAACTGAAGTGTCACCCAGAGCGGATCCAGCCCACGGACAACAACGCTTGCTATCTTCCCGGTGGTTGATGCTGGAAGGGATGTCTGATAGATCTTTATCAAGAACTGGGTCTTGGCGCGAATCCCGCCCTCGGGCGGGGCGTCTGGCTGGGCGGGCTTATCAACGAGCAGAGCCGCCCAGTACGTTCCCACGGCTGAAGAGGGGACACGGATCGTCACGTGTACCTCCTGCTTCTGTCCAGGGCGCAGATTGAACGCCTGCGGAGCATACTCTATCCAGGAGGAACAGGAGCGTTCAATGGTATCCGGAGAAAAGAGGAGAGTTCGCCCATCCGGGGTATCATCCCAGTCGATGAGTCGGACCCTGACACGGATGTCGCTTCCCTCGTTGTTCTCAACCGTAAGCAGGGTCTCCTCATTGGCCCCCGGTTGAGCATCAAAGCGCAGGAGGCTCTTCGATATAACCACCGCCTCTCCGATGACCTGCAGGAGGCTGACCGAGAGGATCACGATAACGAAGAGAACGATCAGGTGAATGCCCGAAGACCTCATCTCTCTTAGCATCATCCCCCCTCCTCACCACTTCGCTTCGAACGTGATGTTGACTCCTACCCACCTTCTAACAGGCCAGCGAACACGCACCGTTACAGCGGAAGCACCACTGACTGTATGAAGTATAACTGCAGGAGGAGGGGTTTGATAACCGATGCCGGGTGCTTCTTTTCAGAGCACTCCTTGATAGCACATAGATCTCCACTGGTATCACCGCTGTGCGCTCCTGGGCTCACCATGTTGACTGAGAACCGAGAATGAATGTCCCGGGGACCGATTGCTCGGTCCCCGGGCGGTTTAGTTATCACTTGGCAGCGACGGTGTAGACGACTGTTGCCGTGTACGTATCAGGATGCATCATTCGAAGGTTATTCAAGCTGTAGCCGACGGTTATGTCGTCGTTACCTTCACCTTCGTCTGAAGACATGGCCACACTCAGGTGATCGCTTCCTGCTCCAGTTACGGAGTAAGAGAGCTTCCACGCTGTGTTGCTGAATACATGCAGCGTATTCGCGTTTCTTTCGCTCACGGAGTCCACACCGGCAGCGATCTCACCAAAATCAAACGCGCCGTTATCGATCGTGAGTTCAATGAACCCCTGGATCGTCCACGAGACGTTGTCTACTGCCGTATCTGAAGCGTGGTAGCCATTCCCGTGTCCGGGCGTCGCCAAAGCGACTGCGCCTAGAACGCTCACTGCCAAACCCAACACCAACATGCCTACCATAAACTTGTTTATCCTCATTGAAAGCACCTCCCAATGGTTTTTTGAGTGCATCTAGCGACTCGGCCACCATTAGACTGCCTGCGGCAACCCGGCTGCCTCTGATACAAGAGGCCCGTGGCTTTGCGTCCCGGGATCGCTCCCGGTTTGCCCTTGTACACAATGCCCTTGCGAGCGTTGTCTAGAAGGTCCGTAGCTTTGCGTCCCACCCTTTCAGGCGGTTTGCTTTTAGTAGATGCTTCTCCGAGGATATCTAGTACTTGCAGTGGACCGTCCACTGCAATCTTTCGATCCTTCTCATGCCGTCAGGCGAGCTGCTTCTCAGTCTGCTCGCCTTTCGACAATCCATCTTCCTTTTCCTCTCGGTTCACTTGTCAATGACCTACACTTATAGTATACCTTGAAACGGATACTTTTAGACATGAAGAACACGAAATCCCTTGGGATTTTCACTGCCCATCCCGCAGGCGTGCTTCTTGCAAGCCTCTCGATACACCGCTTGCTTGCGGCAGGTAGTTCAGTGCACAAGAGAAGCCTCGGGACCACTCACGAGGCCCGAGGCTGCAATCCCCATCCCTTACTTGGCCGCTACTGTGTAGGTAACCGTAGCAGTGTAGCTACCCGGGTCCATCGAACGGAGGTCATTCAGGCTGTAGCCGACGTTGATTTCGGCGTTCCCTTCTCCTGCTTCGTCAGAGAGCAGGACCCCCAGGTGATCGCTGCCAGTTCCCGTGATCGTGTAGCTCAGCGTCCACTCCGTGTTGCTTACGACAGCCAGTGTGTTCGCCTCTTCTACGGTCACGGAGTCAACTCCAGCATCGATCAGTCCAAAGTCGAACGCACTATCATCGATCGTCAGTTCGATGAACCCCTGAACAGTCCATGAAACCATATCAGTAACGCTGTTAGACATCTCCGGCGGCAATGGGCGCGGGCCCAGCGGCAGTGGTTTCCCTGGCTTAGCAATACCAGCCAGTCCAATCATCCCAACCACCAAGCTCAACACCAACAGGCCTACCATCACTCTACTGCTCCTCATTAAGAACACCTCCCAATGGTTTCTTGAGTGCATCCAGCAACTCGGCCACCATCAGACTGCTTGCGGCAACCCGGCTGTCTCAATGAGACCCGTGGCTTTGCGTCCCGGGATCGCTCCCGGTTTGCCCTTTACACAATGCTCCTTGCGAGCGTTGTCCAGAAGGTCCGTAGCTTTGCGTCCCGCCCTTTCGGGCGGTTTGCTCTTAGTAGATGCTTCTCATGAGGAATTTTCTTACATTCAGCGGACCGCCCGCTGAAGTATTGTTCATAGTCATCTGAAGAGGGGCCCAGATGTTCCCCGTCTTCGGTTCCTTTCCATCTTCCTCTCGGTTCACTTGTCAATGATCTACACCTATAATATACCTTGAAACGGATGTTTTTAGACGCTGACACACACTCGCGCTCTGTAGTCCCCTTCTCATGCGAGAAAGCCAACCGCAGAAGAAGGATGATGGCAGCACACGTGCGACAGGCCGCAGCGTTGGTTCCATCAGCCCCAGCAAACGAGAAAAAGATGGGAGAGCCGAGTGAGCGTACGCCGACGCCGGTTTCAAAAGGGGCGACAAGCTGATAGAATCATCCTTTATGGAGGGATCAATCATGAAGAAGAGAGGATGGATTGCTGTAGCTGTAATGCTGACTAGCATTCTCGGCTTGAGCGGTTGTTTCGGCCCTGGCATCATCTATGTCGCTGGAACGTGGAGTGGGTTCATCACCTGGACGAGCGGCCCGGCCACTTCCTTCACCTCGCCAATCACCCTCACGCTTGTACAGGAGGAGAAGAAGACAGAGATCACCGGCGAAATCGGTCTGATGGGGCCGGGATCGAAGCCGTTCTCGATTTCGATTACCGATGGAACCGCGGGAAACGGAGAGTTCACCATCCATGCTTCCGGTGTGATGGACGTCGTCACTCCGCACGCTAATGTGCAGATAGACCTAGAAGGGAAGCGTGACGGCGATGTGCTCAGTGGTACGGGGACGCAGACCAACGACGGTGCTGCCTACACATTTAGCTGGAGCGCAACTCTACAGGCCTCGACCGAATAGAAAGTGAGCCTACAAGAGAGAACGGGGACAATCCTCGACATAAAGCGCTACGCGATCCACGACGGCCCGGGGATACGCACGACAGTCTTTCTAAAAGGTTGTCCCCTCTCCTGTGAATGGTGCCACAATCCAGAGAGCCAGCGCGCGCGGCCGGAGATCCTCTACTACGAGGAGCGCTGCACCCTGTGCGGAGCATGCGTGTCTGCCTGCAAGCAGGGCGCACTCGATATCGTAGATGATCGCTTGCAGCTCGATCAATCCCTCTGCATCGGGTGCGGCGATTGTGTCCCCGTGTGCCCAAACGGCGCGCGTGAGCTTACCGGGCGACAGATGAACGTCGAACAGGTCGTTTCAGAAATAGTAAAGGATACGCTCTTTTATGAGGAATCGGGCGGAGGAGTGACGTTCTCCGGAGGGGAGCCGCTGATGCAGGCGGACTTCGTGCGCGCGGTAGCTGCCCGGTGCGTAGAGTTGGACATCCACACCGCGCTCGATACGAGCGGGTTTGCCCCCGAGGCGGAGCTGATGAAGGTAGCTGATGTGATCGATCTATTTCTGTACGATATCAAGACGCTGGATGACGCAGCTCACATCGCCTACACAGGGGTGTCCAACCGGAGCATCCTGCGCAATCTGCGCAGCATCGATGAGATGGGCAAGCGAATATGGATCAGGTACCCGCTCGTACCGGGGGTGAACGATGTTGAGCGATCGCTCATGGATCTGATAGCTCTGGTGACATCCCTGAAGTCGGTGGAAAGGGTGAATGTCCTGCCGTATCATCGCGCCGGCGCGGGCAAATACGCACGCTTGGGGCGGGAGTACAACTTTTCGCGGACGGAAGAACCGTCCGGAGAGGAAGCCGCTTCTTACATCGCTGAGAGAATCGATCTCCCGGTACGAATAGGGGGTTAGAGCATGAACGAGCGTATCGAGCAGTTGTTGCAGGAGAGTCGGGATGCCGTCCCGCGGGTGAGCGCCGAGCGGGCGAGCCTTATCACCCAGTTCTATTCCAGTTCCGATGCATTGGGACATTCTGTTCCCGTGACAAGAGCGCTCGCCTTCTCATACCTGCTGGCGAACAAGTCGATCTCCATCGGGGATGGTGAGCTGATCGTCGGGGAGCGCGGACCAGCGCCCAAGGCGACCCCGACCTACCCTGAACTATGCAGCCACTCCGCAGAAGATCTGCGTTTGCTTGACACCCGCACTCGCACCCCGTTTGCCGTGAGCGAGGACGCGTTCACAACGTTGACCGAAGAGGTGATCCCTTTCTGGCAGGGGCGATCGATGCGAGAGAAGGTGTTTGCCGCAATGAGCCCGCAGTGGCACAAAGCGTTCGATGCCGGGGTGTTCACCGAGTTCATGGAACAGCGCTCCCCTGGCCATGCCGTACTCGACGACAAGATCTATCACCACGGCCTGCTCGATTTCATCGATAAGATCAAGCGTGTGCGCGCACAAATAGACTGGAAGAGCGATCCGCGCGCCTATGACAAGGACGAAGAGCTGCGCGCCATGAAGATCGCGGCCGAGGCGATGATCAACCTCGCTCGCAGGTACGCCGATCTCGCCCGAGAGATGGCAACAAGGGAACAGGATCCCCACCGGCGCGAGGAGCTGGAAAGGATAGCGGAAGTATGCCTGTGGGTACCTGCGCACGCTCCACGCAGCTTCTGGGAGGCGATCCAGATGTACTGGTTCGTCCACCTGGGGGTGGTGATCGAGCTGAACAGTTGGGATTCGTTCAACCCAGGGCGGCTCGATCAGCATCTAAATCCATTCTACGAGCGCGAGATCGCTGCTGGGACGCTCACCCGCGAACAGGCAAAGGAGCTGCTCGAGTGCCTGTGGATTAAGTTCTCCAACCAGCCGGCCCCACCTAAGGTCGGGATTACCGTCGAGCAGAGCGCCACGTACAACGACTTCGTCCTCGTGAACGCCGGTGGACTGACCGAAAACGGCGAGGATGCGGTGAACGATGTCTCCTACCTTATACTAGATGTGATCAGCGAGATGCGCCTCCCGTTCAGCGGCTCCTGCATCCAACTGAGCAAGAAGAACCCTAACCGCTTCCTCAAATCAGCGTTACGCGTCGTACGCAAGGGCTTCGGTCAGCCCTCGATCTTCAACACCGACGCCATCGTGCAGGAATTCCTGCGCGCGGGAAAGAGCATCGAGGACGCACGAAACGGCGGGCCGAGCGGGTGCGTGACGATCAGCGCGTTCGGCAAGGAGAGCTGCGTCCTCACCGGGTACATGAACTGGCCGAAGATCCTGGAGATCACGCTGCACAACGGGATCGATCCGCGCACCGGAGAGATGGTGGGGATCAAGACCGGAGACATAAGCACGTTTAAGGATTTCGATGAGCTGTTCTCCGCCTACCGCAGGCAGCTTCAGTACTTCGTCGATCTGAAGATAGCCGGGAACAACACCATAGAGCGGCTGTACGCTGGGGAAATGCCCGCTCCCTTCCTATCGCTCCTCGTCGATGATTGCATCGCGCGCGGACGCGATTACAACGACGGAGGACCGCGCTATCCCACGACCTACATTCAAGGGGTCGGGTTGGGGACGACGACAGACGCCCTGTCAGCGATCAAATACCACGTCTTTGATGAAGGAAGGATCTTGCTTCCCGATCTGGTACGCGTCCTCGACAGCAACTTCGAGGGCGAAGAGGGACTGCGCAAGCGCCTCGCCGCATCGCCAGCCTTCGGAAACGACGACGATCGCGCTGACGACATTGCGCGCAAACTTTTCGACGCCTACTTCGAAGCGATCGACGGTAGACCGAACACAAACGGCGGCTCCTACCGGGTGAACCTCCTGCCGACAACGGTCCACATCTACTTCGGCAGGATGGTAGGAGCGACGGCGAACGGGCGCATCGCGGGAAGGCCCCTCTCCGATGGGATCTCGCCAAGCCAAGGGGCGGACACGCACGGCCCAACCGCGGTGGTACGCTCGATGGGGAAGATCGATCACGTCCGTACCGGCGGGACGCTGTTAAACCAGAAGTTTCTCCCCTCTGTCCTCGCCGGTGACTCCGGGATCGACAAGCTGGCGGCACTCGTTCGCACCTACTTCCGCTACGATGGCCACCACATCCAGTTCAACGTCGTCGGTGCTGACACGCTGCGCGAGGCCAAGCTTCACCCGGAGGAGCATCGAGATCTGATCGTACGCGTCGCTGGGTACAGCGACTACTTCAACAACCTCGGCCCGGGCCTGCAGGACGAGATCATTGCCCGCACTGCTCACGAGGAACTGTAGGATTGAGGGATTGAGTGAGTTAAACCATCCCTGCTGCAGACTGCGCTAGAAAACGGCTCCCGTGATGTAGTAAACTCCTGGTTCAATTACAGATGCAAAGGGAGTAGCGATGGTCAAGGTTCGATTTGCCCCCAGCCCAACCGGGTACCTACACGTCGGCGGTGCGCGCACTGCGCTGTTTAATTGGCTGTACGCGCGCAACCAGGGCGGTACGTTCGTCCTGCGGATCGAGGATACGGACCAGGAACGCTCCACGCAGGAATCGATCGATCAGATCGTGGAGGCGATGACCTGGCTCGGGCTCGATTGGGACGAGTACTACCGCCAGACCGATCGCACGGACGCGCACCTCGAAGCGGCGCAGTCCCTCCTCGACAGTGGAAGCGCGTACGAGCAGGACGGCGCATGGTGGTTCAGGGTTCCACCCGGCGAGACCGTGGTGCACGACCTCCTCGCCGGAGATGTCACCTTCAATCACGATCAGATAAAGGACTTCGTCATCCGCCGCTCCGATGGGACGTTCGTCTACAACTTCGTCGTCGTGGTCGACGATGCCGACATGGAGATCACGCACGTCATCCGCGGGGACGATCACCTGACGAACACTCCCAAGCAGATCATGCTCTATCGCGCACTCGGCAGGAAGCCGCCGAAGTTCGCCCACCTGCCGATGATCCTTGGGCCGGATCGCACGCGCCTGTCCAAGCGCCACGGGGTGACCTCCGTGTTGGAGTACAGAAGGCGGGGGTTCCTCCCGGAGGCGATGGTCAACTTCTTCGCTCGCCTCGGTTGGTCGCACGGGGACCAGGAGGTATTCACCCGCGATGAGCTGGTGAAGCTGTTCAGCCTCAAGCGTATCGGCAGCTCCGCTGCGATCTTCGACGAGGAGAAGCTGCGCTGGCTGAACCAGCAACACATGAAGCTCGCCGATCCATCCCGCTTGGTCGACCTCGTGCATCCGTTCATCATCGAGACGGGGAAGGTGACTGAGGAGATGTGGAGCGCTGCAGGTGATGAACGCCTGACGATCGGCGCTGAGCTTCTGCGCCACCGCTGCCACACGCTCGTCGATCTGGCTGACATGATGCTCGCTCTGTTCCCGGTGGAGATCGAGATGGATGCTGAAATCTCGCTCGACGATCGCCAGGCGGAGATCATCGCTTCGATTAGCGATGCCCTATCTCAGACCCCGTCCTTCTCCCGCGATGACGTGGAGAGGTTGCTGCACGATGTTCTCGCCGCGCAGGGGGCCAAGTTGAAGGACGTCGCGCACGCGATACGTGTTAGTGTCACCGGCCGCGCCGTCGGGCCCGGACTGTTTGACATACTGTCAGTCATAGGTAAGAGAATTGTCGTTGCTCGGTTGCGTAAACTCTTAGGGGGTACTAGATGATTCATCGTTCTGCGCTTATCACATCAGTGATTGTTATTCTTTTTTCTGCAATGCTCGCCGCGTCTACAGGAAGCCTTGAGTACGTAGATTCGATCTTGGATCTGACGACGGGCTACTACCCACAAGCACTGCAGCTCTCATCGGACGCGATCCCTGGCCTGACTGAGCCGGACTACTCCGGCACTCCGATGTACGCCACACTGACGCTCGGCGGTGCGGGCTTCGCGCTCGTGATCGATCAGGATGGAGGCAGTGGCAAACTGTACGCAGACACGGATGGGAGCGAGACGCTCGTTCCCATAGATTGGATCCAGCAATTGTACGACGGGGGCTTCCTCGGTTACGCAACGTTCACCATCCCGACAGACAGCGGGACGAGGCAGTACCGCATGTTCCTCGTGTGGAACCCATCGACGCCGACCGCGATCATCTACTTTCGCGATTGCTACATGGCGGGGCAGATTGAGCTTGGTGGAGTTAGCTACAAGATGGCGATCATCGATGAGAACAGCGACGGGCTGTTCGATGACCTGGACCACGATCAGCTGCTGATCGATATCGACCAGGATGGAAAACTCCTGGCAAGCCAGGATTCGCACGAGCGCTACTGGCTCGATGCGCCGTTCAATATCCATGGCACGGTATACGAAGCGACGAGCGTCAGCCCGGACGGATCCACGATCACGGTCGATGAGACGGACAAGTGGGTCGACGAGAAGCTCCCACTCGCGGTTGGCTACCCAGCGCCAGACTTCTCAGTCAAAGATGCCGACGGGAACGATCTTTCCCTCTCTTCCCTCAAGGGCAGGGTCGTCCTTCTCGACTTCTGGGCGAGCTGGTGCGCTCCCTGCCGAGAGGAGCTTCCAAACGTGGAGCAGGCATACAAGGACTACGCGGATCGCGGATTGGTGGTGGTAGGGATCGACCTCGATCGCAACGAAGGGGCATTCACCGGCGCAGTCTCGTACTTCGGCCTCACCTACCCACAGGTGTTCGATGGGGCCGACAACAAGGTCTCAGGGCTGTATCGCGTCACCGGGATACCGATGAGCTACCTGATCGACCGCGACGGGATGATCCGCGGAAAGAGCCTGCGCGGAGATGATCTCGAGGCGGCAATAGATAAACTCATAAGCGGAAAGTAGGGGAGATCGATGATCCATCGGCATACAAGAGCACTGCTCCTCGCGGCGACACTTGCTGTTGCCCTCTTCGGCTACTCGGCGATCGGACAGGAGTCGATCCTGTCATACACCCTTTCACCGGAGAAGGCGGAGATCGCCCCCGGTGGGAGAGCAGCGCTTCAGCTGTCGATAGAGAACAAGTCGCTCCACCCGGCGGACGACATCGCGGTGAGCCTGATCGATGCCGATGGCTTCACGATCGAGCCGGCGGAGGGGGATATCAAGGTGATCGCTCCGTTCGGGAAGGATACGCTTTACCTGAATCTCATCGCCTCATCGAATGTCGCGCTAGGAACGCACGATCTCAAATTGCAGGTGATCTACACCTACTGCATCGAGGTGAGCTGTTTCCAGATCGTCGATGAGGTGAGCGTTCCGGTGTTGGTGAGTGCGGCATCGGTCGGGCCAACAACAGTGAAGCGCGTTAGGTCGCTCCCCTCGTGGGTCATCCCGATGGTCGCAGGGATCCTGCTGATCACTGCGATACTGCTGTGGCGGTCCGCCGGGATGCGCATCCCCCTGTACGTTGTCCTGTTCCTATTTGTCGTCGGTGGACTCGCCTACGGGGTTATCCTCGGTCAGCACGAACAGGCACAGGGGATCGCAGCCGTGCTGTGCACCTCGTGCGTGGGGATAGAGGAGTCACAGCACGAAGAGCCGGTCCTATCAGAGGGAGCTCTTTCTGCCCTCAACAACCTGAGCGTGGACCTGGAGCTGATCGTGTACTACGCGCCCTGGTGCCACACTTGCCCGTACGCCGAGGCGATGGTGGAGCAGATGGCGCAGCACAGCGATCACATCAAGTACCGGTTCGTCAACGTTGATGAGAACAGGGATATGGCCGCCGCCAACGGCATCATCCACAACCAAAGGACGATCGTTCCGGCGATACAGCGCGTGGACAGCGGTGATGTCATATTCGGCATCGATCACCTGGAAGAACGCTTGCTCGATCTACTGGGGGTGGAAAAGTGAGGTTGTCGTTGATGCGGCGGATCAGTCAGGGGTTCGGACTCCTCCTCGGGCTGTTTGGGTTCACCGGGATCGGGGTCACACACATCATCTTCCCCGGGCTTCACTGCTACGCCTGCCCGCTCTCGGTGACGATCTGCCCGATCGGCCTGATGCAAAACCTGGTGATCTACGGGACAGTCCCATACTTCTGGATCGGGACGATCATCGCCTACGGCCTCGTCCTCGGGCGAGGGTTCTGCGGCTGGTTCTGCCCGTTCGGTACGTTGAACGACCTGCTCTCGTTCAATAAAACACGCATTGTTAAAAGCTTCTCTTACACCAAATACGTTGTGCTCATCGGGACGATCGTCGCCGCATGGGCGTTTGCCGATACGATGTTCTGCAAGCTGTGCCCGGCCGCTTCGATCGAGGCATCGATCCCATACCTCTTCCTCGGAGTGGCCCACGTGAACCGCCCGTTCATTGTTCACATGATCACACTGGGCCTTGTGCTCATCGGGATGGTCCTCATCTCCCGCTTCTGGTGCCGCTATCTCTGCCCGATGGGAGCAATCCTATCGCTGTTCAACCGGGTGAGCTTCTTGCACCTCAAGCTCGACACGAACCGCTGCTCGCGGTGCAATGCCTGCGCCGCCGCCTGCCCAATGGGATTGAAGCCGTATGAGGAGTACGACGATCACAACTGCATCAAGTGCGGTGAATGCACCAGTGCCTGTTCGCTCGATGCGCTGACCCTCACTTTCTCGCCACAACTACCAGGCAAGAGCAGGGGTCAGTTCCCTGTGCGCAGGAGCATCGATACGTAGATGAGCGCAGCGATGAATATCGCTAGCGTCAATGCGATGGCGATCCCGTTTGCCGCCCCGGAGCTCCCGGCGCTGATCGTGTAGGAGGAAACAGCATACCCGTAAGGCCTTCCTGGATTTCCCGGCTCCTCCGCCCACGCCTCCCACGTCCATCTACCCGCATCTTCTCCAGCTGTGCTCGATTCGTTCAGCACGTACGTGCCATCGGAGAACGACCGCGGCTCCGCATACAGGCTGTGCTTCTCTTTCGTATAATGGAGTGTGCTATCCGATCCGTAGTAGGCGTATCTCACTGCGCCGTGAGGGTCGACGACGCGGATGTAGAGAAGGACAGGCATGTCACTGCCGCCATTGATGCTGATCGAGCGAACCTGCGCAGCACCGGTTCGAAGCGTGCCGCTTGGCTCGAAGGAGACACTCAGGCGTAGGCCAGCAAGGGGCGATAGGGGGACAATCCCCTTGACCACAACGTAGCGATCGATGGTATAGGCTCCGAACGTGCCGCGATCGAGGGTCGTTCTCACGCCACGCGGGTCTGTCGTGTCGTAGTTGTACGGATCGATGATCGTGTAGGTGGATCCCTTCTTCCCTGTGATCACTACCCAGTGGCAATCCTCGGTCTGCGCGGTCGAGCCGTGGCAGTGGCTCCCCCAGTGGACGCCGCTGATCACCGGATACCCTTGCTTAAGGGCGCTGTCGATCGTCCGCTGAGCTGTGCTATCGACGCCATTTTCGCTGTGGTTAACGTACTGCGTCACGGAGATCTGGGGTGGGAGGTGCGTCCACTCCAGGCAGCATGACCCGATGTCATTCCCGCACTTTCCGTATCCGCCGTGCGTCTTCAGCCAATCGTTTAGGATCCCTGGGTCCATCCCCGTGCGCGCCGTAGCGGTGCATGAGTACTCACGCGGGATGGAGAGACTGACATCGTAGTAGTCAAGGACCATGGAGAACGAAGTGATCAGACAACCTGCGATTTCGATTGTGTCCTGGCACCCGTTCGTACCCATCCCGCAGTCCCCCCAGTATCCGCTCGGTCCACGATATGCTTGGTTGAACGAAGTGACGGTTGCGGGGAGGTAGATGTCCCCTAGCGCAAGAACAGGGACGAGGAGAAGAAGAGTGAGTGTCGTTGCTGCCAGAAGGATCGCTAATCGCTTGGCAGATCTCACGCCCTGTCTTCCTTCTCCCTTGATGCTGCGCCCCCTGTTGCCATCTGCCTGATGTGGCGTGCGGCGATCAGCCCGCTCACCGCTGAGTAGACGATCCCACGGCAGTGCCCTGAGGCATCACCAGCGACGTAGAATCCAGGGATAGCTGTCTCCATCGCCGGGCTTACAGGGTAGCGCGTGTCGTAGAACTTGATCTCAGGAGCGTAGAGGAAGGTGTTGTCCGAGGTGAGCCCGGGGATGATCGCGTTCAGCTGCTCCAGACCCTCGATCAGGTTCACAACAACGCGGGCGGGGAGGGCCATCGATATATCCCCAGGGGTGACATCTTCCAGGGTGGGGGAGATCGTCGCTCGCCGCAGGCGATCTATTGTGGAGCGATGCCCGTTCTTGAGGTCCTTCAGCCGCTGGATGATCGGTCGACCTCCGCCGATCGTCGTCGCCAGCTTTGCGATCGCGCGCCCGTACTCAGTGGTGTCCTCCACCGGGTCAGTCAGCTCAATGTGAGACAGGAGCGCGAAGTTCGTGTTCTCCGTCTTCTCATCGTTCTCGGCGTGCCCGTTCACCAGGGCAAAATCATCGTAGCTCTCCTTGACCACAAACCCGCGCGGGTTGGTACAGAACGTGCGCACCATGTCGTCGTAGGTCGCGCTGCGCACGCGCAGCTTGGCATCGTACATCACCCGTTCGATCTGGGTGTAGATCTCGGCGGGAAACTCAACGCGCACCCCGACGTCGATCGGTCCATACTCGGTGACGATCCCCAGCTTCCCCGCCTCCTCACGCAGCCAGTAGGCACCGGCACGACCGGGCGCGGCGAGCACGTAGCGCGCCTCGATCCGTTCGCTCCCCTCCAGGACAAAGACATCGCCTTTGCGAGAGATATGCTCAATGCGGTTTTCAAGCGACGTTAGAACCCCGTGATCCAGGAGGTGATGATAGAAACGATCGATGATCTGGCGAACGTGCGATGTTCCCATGTGGCGCTGACGGCCACTGATAAACTCGATCCCGTGGCGGCTCGCCTCCCGCTTGAGCGCAGCGAGCGCTTGCTGGTCCTCTCCCGAGTACTTGTTCGGTGCGCCAAAGGCAGTGAACGTGTCGTCAACCTGATCGATGTAGGACTGAATGACGGCCTCATCCTGGCCGATGCTCGCCGGATCACCACCGATCTTCGATGTCAGGTTGAGCTTCCCGTCGGAGAACGCACCCGCCCCCCCAACGCCGAAGCAGATGTGCTTCCTGAGGCTGGGACTTGTTCCACGGTCTATCAGAAGGACCTTCAGTCCGCTATCGATGAGCTCATTGGCGGCGAACAGCCCCGCCGGTCCCGCTCCGATTATCGCCACATCCGCTCTTTTCATAGAAGAAGCCCCCGAAGCTCTGTAACATCAGTGATGATGGCATCCGCAACGTGATCCTGCGGCTCCTCTTCACCATCCGGATTTACCCACACGGAGAGCATGCCCGTTTCGCTCGCTCCGATTATATCCATTTCATAGGAGTTCCCCACGTATACAGCCCTACCTGCAGCGGTATTCAACCGTTCCAGCAGGCCGGAGAACACGCGCGTGTCCGGCTTGTGAATCCCAGCGTCCCCTGAGACGGTGATCGTATCGAAGCATCCCTTCAGACCGAGGAGATCAATCTTCTCCCACTGCATCTCGCTCGGCCCGTTGGTGAGTAGGCCAAGGGAGTACTTCTCTCGAAGATCGCTCAGCAACGGGAGGACGCCGTCGAAGAGAACGAGTGACTTGGTGCGCGCGGCGATGTACACCTGCGCGATCCTGCGCGCCAGCGCCGGATCATTCGTGCCGTGCTCGGAGAGGAGGCTGAGCCAGATCCGCTCACGCAGCGACAGCGTGCTATCCACATCCTGAAGATCGTACCACAGATCGTAGTAGCGATCCGCGGCAAGGGATAGGTCACCGATAAGATCTGGTGGAACACCGACCTGTCGCAGCGCGTCAGCCATGGCGCGCTCGATGCTTATCGCGTAATGGCAGAGCGTTCCGTCGAGGTCGAAGACAACGGCGGACAGCCTCAGGTCCTGCAGTGGTTGAATGACTCTGTTGATGAGCATATCCTCTATAAAGGTAACGTGGTTGAGTGACAGTCAGATCTTAGGTAGTGCAAGAGGCAAAATCAAGGGAGACAGAGTGCGCATCATCAGCGGAAGCAGAAAGGGACACCGCCTCGTGGAGTGGGAGGAGAGTGGTATAAGGCCGATGCGCGACTTCGTCCGCAGCGCGCTGTTCAACATCCTCGCCGACCTGGTCATCGACGCCAGATTCCTTGATCTATTCTGCGGGACGGGGAGCGTCGGCCTGGAGGCTCTCTCACGGGGCGCGCGCGAGGCTACGTTCGTCGATCGATCCCCGAAGGCGTGCGGGATTGTGCGGAGGAACCTAGATCTGCTCGGGTTCCTGGATCAGGGAAGCGTCCTGCAGAGGGACTACGCAATCGGGATCGATCACCTGCAGCGAAGGGGAAAGCGCTACGACCTGATCTTCGTCGGCCCTCCCTACGACAGAGGTCTCGCTGACTCTGCCCTGCGACTGATGGCAGAACACTCGATCCTAGCCGAGGATGGGTTCATAATAACGGAAGTGCGGAACAAGACAGATCTGGAAGATGGATACGGGCCGCTGGAACGCTTCGACAGAAGAAGATACGGGGACAACGTTCTTGACTTCTACAGCCTTGCTGAGTCTACTGTGAGGGAGCAGGATAGCGAAAAGGAAGATGAGGAGGAAAAGTGAGCCAGACTGCGAAGAAGAAGACGATACTCGTGACTAACGATGATGGGGTGAATGCGCGCGGGATAATGGCCCTCAAGGAGGAGCTCGACCGGATCGCGTTTGTCGAGGTGTTCGCACCCGACCGAAACTGGTCCGCCGCGAGCCGCACGATGACCTTCCACAAGCCACTGCGCGTAGATACGGTACGCTTGCTCAATGGAAGTGTGGGACATATGACCAGCGGCACCCCCTCTGATTGCGTCTCACTTGCCGTCCTCGGCCTGCTTAAGGAGAAGCCAGATCTCGTTGTCTCCGGGATAAATGCCGGGCTGAATTTGGGGGAAGATGTCACGTACTCCGGGACGGTAGCAGCAGCCATGCAAGGAGCCCGCACAGGTATCCCAGCCATAGCCGTCTCCTTGGACACGGATGCCGATGAACTGGAGATACCGGACTACTCGAGGGCAGCCAGCTTCGCCGCTCGCCTCGCAGCGCTGCTCCTCGAAGAGAATATACTCCCTTCCGGAGTGTTGCTGAACGTGAATGTCCCCCGCATGCACAGCGACCGGCCGTCGAAGGTGAAGGTAACGCGGCTGGGCGGTTTGGTCTACAAGAACTACTTAGTGCAGGGGAAGGACCCGCGCGGACGCAGCTACTACTGGATCACCGGAGAGCCGCGCACCCAGGTTCCGCCAGAGGAGGAAGGGACCGATATCTGGGCGATAGCCAACGGTTACATCTCCATAACGCCAATTCACCTAGACATGACCTACAAGCCACTGGTGAAGAAACTGCAAGGCTGGGAGGATAAGACCTGGTTTACCTGATCAGCACTACGCCTTCCAGATCGTCCAGGCACCGATCAGGATGAACAGAGCGCCAGCACCGTAATGAATTAGGCGAACAGCGTGCTCCGGGATGAAACGTGCGGCAAGCGTCCCCAGCAATACAGCGAGCGCGCTCGACACCAGAAGCGCTCCCCCTGCCCCGATCAGTATGGACCACGGGGAGTGGGTCTGCGCAGCGAGGGTGAACACAGCAATCTGGGTCTTATCTCCCAGCTCGGCCATGAATACGAGAGCGAACGTCGATAGGACTATCTGGAACATATCTGCCTCCGCTAAGTGTGTACCGCTGGATTCTACCAAGCCCCGACACATCGCACAATGCTCTTTTCACCGACTTGCCCAGAGCCTTGGTTTGAACATACACTTGTCGTATGTTAAGAAAGACGTACTACCAATTCTACGCCAATGTCAACTACCGTACATGCCCACGGTGCTTGGCGCTGCACGGGCGCATTGAAGCACACGAGGATGCGTTTCCGCCCTGTCCAGATGGGTGTCAGTACACGATCGTCCCTTTCTCGCGCAAGGAGTTGTCACATCACAAGGAACAGCGACGAGCCATGCGCATCGCCGCTCAGAATGAGATGAAGCGGCGGGAGCTATTCAACCGAGGAATCGCCTTGCTCGGGGAGGACAACGAGCAGGCCATATCGCTCTTGTCCTCATCCACCCGCTACGACCTGTACATCCCCGAGGTGGAGCGGCTGGTCAAAGCAAAGGGGGATGTGCTGCGTAGGGACAAGGCCCTGAGAGAGAGGCTGTTGAAGGTATTTGTGCAGGCATATTCGGACAAATTCGGCTGGCGCCGCTACGAGCGGCTCCCCGAGCCGATGCGCATCGCGCGCGAACGGGAGGGGATCAGGCGCCTGCGGGAGATCCTCGCATGAGACCGCGCTTCTCACCGACACAGGAGCGTGGGCTGATTGTGCTGGTTGCCATCGGTATCATCGCGAGCGGTCTGGCTCTATTCCTGCCATCCCTCGTCCATAGAGCAGTCATCGAGGTTGCACCGATCGAGCTCTCCAGGGTGAGAGTCCTCCGTCCAACCTTCCTAGATTCTCCCCCCAAAGTAGACATCAACTCAGCGGGGATCGAAGAGTTAGAGAAGCTCCCCGGTATCGGCCCAAGCAAAGCAGCAAACATTGTCGAGTATCGCAAAGCTCACGGCCCATTCAGATCACTCGACGACCTTGTTAATGTGAGTGGAATAGGTGAGGGGATCATAGACAAGATCTCTGATCTCGTCACGTGTGGAGAGTGAGTTTCCGCCCTGCCCTGGACCGATGAGGCCTCAGCCCTTCCCCGAAGCGGCCCAGTCCATGGTCGGTGCGAAGATCAGTAGTAGACGCTGCGCGTACGATGACGAGGACAGCCCTTGTATTCAGGTCCCTGCCCCCTATTCCACAGCAAGTTGTCGAGCTGTTGCGCCGTCACTTCCCTGCCCGTTTCGTTGATCGCTTCCACGATCAGCTCCGCGGCGTGCACCGCGCAGGCGCGAATCTCAACCTCCTCCTGTGAGCCGGCCGGTATCAGCTCCTCCCGCTCGATGCGGGCCAGGAGACTCTCATCGTAGGTCAGGATCCGATCGACCCTCAGCACATGCGGGACCATGTTGTCGGCAAAGATGGTCAATCGATCGAGATCATAAAACTCGCCCGGCCCCTTTCCGTCGAAGGCGAGGGCAAGGGCAAGGTCGGAAGCGGTGATCTGTGCCCGTTTGTAGAAGGGGACATCAATTCCCCTGTACTCTGAAACGTCATCGAAGAACGGCATGCCCGTGAGGGCACCGACTAACCGCGCTGCGGAACGTTCAGCGGCTGCAACAAGAGCGGTGAAATCGCCGTGGAAGCGGCGTATGAGATACGAGCCAAGATCGTTCAGTGCACGGGAGAAGAGGGCCATAAGCTCGGAGATCACCGGGTCCGTCTTGTCCTGATCGAATATCTCAGCGCAGTCATCGGCAGTGATCTCTCGCAGTTCTCTCGCCGATAGAGGGCCGCGGCGAGAGAACAGGTCGGTGAGAGTGGAGGCGATGGTGAAGTAACCGCTCATCCCGGGGCGCTTGTGAATGTGGGGAAAGTAGCCCGATCCAAAGTTGATCGCGTCCAAAGTGAGGATAAACGCTACCGTGTCCGCTCCGTGCCCAACGTAGTGATGGACGGGGTCGAGCGCCGGTAGCTCCAGCTGATCGGTGAAGAGCGATTCCGCGTAAGCACCGATATGCTCGCTGTTGATCCGCACGTGGACCGCTCGTTCCGCCACGGCCATACATGCATCGCGGACGCGCTGCAACGGATCCATTTGCTCCTCCTACCTCCCGGCCTGCAGAGTGTGGTGTTTTGCTGCCTCCGACCTCAGTCATTATAGTGGAGGCAGGAGGTGGTTTTCATGATAGAAAAGGGATTGATCTTCCTACTCGTGGTGATGTTGATAGGAGCGACAGCCCTGAGCTGTGCAGCCGGTCCAACACGCTATGCGATCGCCGGTATCGGGGACCTCCGAGGCTTCCCGCAGGGAGAGGATGATGCACAGGTCGAGAGGGATCTCTTCGCCGTCCTCCTCCCGAGGACCGATCTCGTGGTGATCATGCGTCCGATCACCGAGAGCGAGTACGGATCCTTCCAGGTGCAGGCGATCTCTCATCAGATCATCGAGCAGGAGATGCTCACCGCAGCGATCGTCGTGCCAGGGATCACGCCCTCCGATGTCGCCGCGTTACCTTCTGATCTGGTAGCCTTCTTGCAGCAGCAGGTGAACGCTATCAGCGGGTTTGCTGTGTTCACTGTACCTTCCCTTGATGCGCCGTAGAATACGAACTGGGGAGGTTCGCCTCAACACAAAGGACCTACCTGTGCCCAAAAGGACAGGCAAACATGAAGAGCGCGAAGGGAGTTGTTGCTGACACCAGATACCTGCCCTCGGTCCTAAACGATGCGTTTGGGCTGTTGGATACAACTCAACGCGGCGGGCAAGCTGCGCACGCCACCTTCTCTTCATCCGCCACCGATTGCTGGGAAGAGTGCCAAGCGGTCGCCATCCTGAAGATCCTGATCGAAGGATGCCGCGCGGCCGTTGATGAATACAAGGTGGATCTCACCCTGCGGTATGGCGAGGGCCTCCGCCACCCCGCGAACGCTGGTACTTGCCTGCAGGGTGATCCTCTGCTGAGACTTCAACCCTCTTCTTCGCAGCGTGGCAAACAGGAGAAGATCAACTTCTATCTGTCCGGTCACTTCACTTCCTCCGCGCGAAGTACCACTTGTACAGAAGCTGCATGTCATCTGGGAACAGCGCTAGGCGATCCTCCGCGTGGAGAACCCGCTCAACATCTGAGTACTCACCGTTGACGAAGATGTTCGCCCCCAGATCTCGCTTATCGATCCCGATCTCCTCCACAGCTTGGGCGATCGTCTTGCCATCTCCCGCGTGGCGTAGGATGGAGTCGCCGTGCGGATCGGAATTTGGTGCGTAGCGCCGTAGCTTGCCGTAGAGGTGGATCTCGATTTGTTCCATGTTTGTAGGCTGGCGGCGCACCTTAAGAGTACGCCGCCAGCAGATCATCTTAAGGAAGGTCTAGCCGAATATACTGTCCAGCTCTTCATCAGGAATGTCCCACACGGCGTTGTGCGGCGGAAGTGGCTCGTAGGTCATGAACTCTGGAAGGCGATCGTCAGCCCTGGTGAAGCCGGCGGCGCGGTTGAACTCCCGCTCGATGTCGATGACCTCCTTTCCGATACGCGTTACGTCGGCGGCGGTCCACGATGTCCCGAGAATTCCGTTGCACTCCTCGATCATCCCTTCAAACCCAGATGGAATATCGAGGATAGCGAAGGCGATGAACAGGCAATGGCCGCTTGAATCGATAAATCCCGTGGCGTACTGGAAGTTGCGTGCCATCTCCGCCTTCTTACTGTTCAGCGGGTCGGCTTTCCCGGCGACACCAAGCACCTCGGTGGCGATTGTGTACCCGGATGTGTGGTCAGCACCCATCGTGCCTACGGCGTAGGTCATCCCGATCCCCTTGATCGCGCGCGGCTCGTAGGCGGGCATGTTCTGCCCCTTCACCGCAGGGACACGGCTGACGCCAAACGCTCTTCCAGTGGTCACCGCCCCGCTTCCGATGATGCGGCCAAGCGGCGTACCACTCCCGATCTCATCTACGATCTCCAGAGCTCGCGCGCCATCTCCGAACTCAGCCAGTCCCCCGTCCATCGCCACCGCCAGCGCTCCACCGACCTCGATCGTGTCCAACCCGTATTCGTTGCACTTGTTCACCAGCTCCGCAACAGTGTCTATGTCGTCGATCCCACAGTTGGGGCCGAACGCCCAATCCGACTCGTACTCCAGGCAGGACATATGCTCCGAACCGTCCTTGCGGTAGACCGTGTTTGAGCACTGGATGATGCACCCAGGGGAGCAGGCGTGGTTGTACACCTCTTTCCCAGTGCGTTCCTTGTTGTTGGCGAAGAGCGCCTCGCCGGAGACCTTCGTCGCTCCCTCGAAACGCCCGCTGCGGAAGTTGCGCGTGGGCAGTCCTCCGACCTCGTTCACGATGTTGACAAGGACGGCGGTGCCGTAGGAATTGAGAGCCCCCTTCGGTTTGGTGATCGCGTGCGACATCAGGGCGTCGGCGAGCTTCTTGCGGCCAGAATCGAACAGCTCCTTGTTGACGATCTCGACGCCCGGGGCATCGGTATCGTCGAGGATGATGAATTTGAGCCCTTTGCTTCCCATCACCGCGCCCATGCCACCGCGCCCAGAATAGCGTGTGGCGCGACCCTTGATATCATTGAAGCAGATCCCAGCCGCTCCGAGGCGGTACTCCCCAGCCACACCGATTCCCATGATCGAGGTGTGAGAGAGGCCGCCGTGCTCGGAAAACAGCTTCTCGTAGGCTTCGCTCAGCTTCAACCCCACGTACTGATCGGCGGGGAGGAAGCTGGGGCCATTCTTGTCAATCTTGATCGTCCAGTACTTCGTTGCATCCTGCGGCTGCCCCTCGATGATGATCGCCTTGATCCGCAGCCGCGCCAGCATATGCGCAAAGCCCGTCCCAGCGTTCGACTCCTTGATCGTTCCCGTCAGTGGTGATTTCCCACCTATGGAGACACGCGCTGACGTAGGAGAGGACGTCCCGCTCGTGAGGCCAGAGGTGATGACGAGCTTATTCTCCGGCCCGAGCGGGTGGCACGTCGGTGGAACCTCCGAAGCGACGATACTCGATGTCAACCAGCGGCCGGCACGCTCCTTGTACTTCTCGGGAACATCCTCGAATGCGGCTGTACGATCTTTCATGTTCACGCGTAGGATTCTTTGCATCATCAATCAGCTCCTCCTTGTGCGGGCAGTGGTCTCAGCGTGCCCGATGAAAATTCTCCCATTTTGATTCTTCAACCACCACTATAGAACAGGAGCGAGCCGAAGGCAAGCCAAAAAAGGGGACAGGCTACTTTTTGCGCATAGCATACTTCGCAGTGCTCTACTCTTCGTGGAAAAGTAGCCTGTCCCCTTTTTCTAGTCTACAACCACGTGGAACGTGATGGTGTCTGCTCCAGGACCCTCTTCCCACGGACGACGGTAGGTGAAGGCGAGATCCATCGCTCCTGCTCTCTCAGCGCTGAACCGGAAGAAGAATGTGCCGCCACTGCCGACCATTCCAGCCGGAGCAGGATCGGGCAGATAGTCGATTCCTGGAAGCGACAATAGCATAGCCTCATCTTCGCTAGCCACCTGCTGCCACGCGTAGCCCGTGGTCGCATTTCCAACAAGGGCGATCATGAGTCGGTCCCCAACGTGCAGGTTGATGCTCGCTGCCGTATCTTTAGTCAGTAAGTGATACAAGCGGATCTCCACCCCGCAAATGGACGCAGAAGATGACACTCGCCCCCAAGAGGAAGCGCTCATGCCAGGTTCAGCGACGCTGATCCGCGCCTTGAACACCCCTGCGCTCGTCTCAACTACAGCCGTGTACTGCCCAGCGGGAAGGGGGCTCCCATCGGGCGAAACAAGGCTGAACATCCTCACCCACTCTTCAATTGGAAGTGGAAGCATGAGATCGTTCAGTAGCTTCACGGGAACAGGACCATCAGCGTTTTGCAGGTGGAAACCGGTGACAGAGATCGGATCGCACATGCACGCGCACGGTTCGTCCCTGACGATCTCCAGAGCCAACGAGTCGCCACCCGTGAAGTTGAACGTCCCAATCGTCACCTCCATCGGCCCATCCGATGAAGCCGAAGCGGATGCACTGCTGCTCACCTGCGCAATCCCTAGAACGCCGAACAAGGGAACCAGGAGAAGAACCACGCCAAACACAAATGTACCCTTCATTGCAATCACCTCATGCTACTTACCCTCACAGGTATCAGCAGTTTCATGCGGTGCTTGTCAATGAATGAAGCATCCCTCCGGAAGCGGAGAATCTATCAAGAAGCTTTGTAAGAAGCACGCCACAAGGGGCGGGGAATGAATCCCTGTAGGGGATTCAGTTTGTAGATTCTCGCTGCACTCGTTCCTTCATGATTGTCTCGATCTCGTCGAGGGGCGGAAGCGAGGGTTGGGCCCCTCTCTTGGTTGTAGCGAGCGCTCCGGCAGCGCACGCGTAGGGGATGGCTTCGCTCAGAAGACGCGTTTGCCACGCCCAAGCCAACGCGCCGTTGAACGCATCGCCAGCAGCAGTGGTGTCGAGTGGATTCACGTTCAACGGGAGGAAGTGTGTACACGCATCCGGGGTAGTGAGATAAGCCCCATCCGCACCAGCGGTGCAGATCACGTTCTTTACCCCACGGGAGATGAGTAAGCGCGATCCAGCCTCGATGTTGGAGCTACCGCTGAGAAGGCGCAATTCGTGCTCGTTTGGGGTGAGGAGATCTATCCTCTCCAGTAGTAGATGCGAGATGTCCTGGACCGGCGATGGGTCGAGGATGACACGCGGCCGTCTAGATGGTAGCTCGCTAAGGAGGAAGTCGATCGTTTCTGGCGGTATCTCCAGTTGCAGCAGGAGGATGTCGCAGCTTGCCAGCAGAGCCAGGTGCTTGTCGATGTAGCGCCGATCGACCAGCGCATTTGCCCCCGGAACTATCGTGATCGCGTTCTCCCCGCTCTCTGCGACGCTGATTACAGCAAGGCCGGACGGTCCCTCCGCTCGCTCGATGTTGCCTACGTCAAGGCCAGTCTCTTGCAGCCAAACACGCAAGTCGTCCCCAAACTGGTCGCTTCCGACTTTACCGAACATGACGACCTGCGCCCCAAGGCGGGCCGCGGCAACCGCCTGGTTCGCCCCTTTCCCTCCTGGATAGCGGGCGATGCTCTTACCCGCGATCGTCTCTCCAGGGAAAGGAATTCTTTCAACCTCGATAACGAGGTCGGTGTTGATGCTGCCGACAACACAGATCAAGCGCTTCTCACCGCCGCATACAGGATCTCAAGGAAGCGCTGGCGCGATGCTTGCAGGACGACATCGGCGTTCGGCTCGTTACCCGTGATTCCCATGTGGTCGACCACGGTCGCCCCACGCGTCAGTTCGCTGTGCGCTTCGATCGCCACGTGCAGGCGCTTCGTCACGACTGCCACGCTCCGGTCGAGAGCAACAGCCATCGCGATCGGATCGGGAAGATCGAACCCGGGCAGTCCGAGCTTCTCCACCCCGAATCTGCGCAGGTAGGCTTGGATGCTCACGCAGAACTCACCGAGGGAGGAGAGGCTCCGCAGTTCCTCCGCCTGCTCATCGTCGAACGTGGCGTACTTCTGCGAGACGTCCCAGCCGACCATGGTTATCGGAAGGCCCGATTCGAAGACGATCTTCGCCGCTTCCGGATCGACCCAGATGTTGTACTCCGCCGCAGGAACGATGTTCCCATGCCCGAGACCGATCCCGCCCATGACCACGCAACGCTTGACTAGCTTGGCAATCTGCGGATCGCGATGCAGGGCGACAGCGATGTTCGTCAGCGGACCGAGCGTGACAAGGGTGATGTCGCCGGCGAAGCGATGAATCGTATCGATTATCATGTCGACACCGTGCCCGGGGGCAGGAACGCGCCCGTGTAGAGGCAGGCCGATCTCTCCCATCCCGTCCTGACCGTGGATGAACTGCGCCGTTTGCAGCGGTCGCAACAGCGGCTTGGCCAGCCCCGCATAGACGGGGACGCCCGATTGACACTGCTCTACTGTGTACAGCGCGTTCTGCACTCCCAGCTTCAGCGGGACGTTCCCCGCCACCACTGTGATCGCCTCCACCTGAACATCCGGGTAGTTGAGGGCCATAACGAGGGCAACGGCATCGTCGGAGGCAGTGTCGGTATCGATGAGAAAGTGTCGCAAGATCATCCCTCCTGCAAGCCAGTCTAGGAAAAGATGGTAGCCGATGGTCGCCTCGTTCGCCAAGCCGTGCTCCTCTGATCCTTGCGTTCGTGTGTGATGAAGACTAGTGCTGGACTAAACTGACACCTCAAGGAGAGCTCTACACAGGGCATGAGAACAGAGAGCGTTTCTTGCTATTCACGGTGATGCAATCCGTCGGCTTGACACATCTGCTTTCCTGTGGTAGAGTGAAGCCAGAAAATACCAGGAGGTGAATGTCATGACAACAGTGCATCGACTCGTTATAGCAGCAGGTGATCGCGTTTGTTGTCCATTCACTTCCGATTCGCTTTGTGCGTGTTAACACAACACGTATCCCACTAAACCTGATTTTCAACATCAACCGTGCCGGCGCTCTGCGTTGGCAGTGGTCCACTCTCTTCTCTCTTGCAAGGAGTTAAGATGTTTATTTCATATACGGTATTAGATTTGATTGGCAAGACACCGATGGTGCGGATAAACAAGCTCGTCGGCGATTCCACAGCCCGCGTGCTGGCGAAGCTCGAATCGTTCAATCCGATGGGGAGCGTCAAGGACCGTCCTGCCTTGGCGATGATAGAAGACGCTGAAGAGCGCGGAGTCGCCGGTCTGGGCAGCACAATCGTAGAAGCGACATCGGGAAACACCGGAATCGGTCTGGCGCTCGTCTGCGCGGTGCGAGGGTATCGCCTCATCCTTACCATGCCCGAGACGATGAGCCGCGAGCGGCGGAGGATACTCAAAGCTCTCGGTGCCGAGCTCGTCCTGACACCCAGCGATTCTGGCATGAAGGGGGCGATCGCCGAGGCCGAGCGGCTCGTCGCTGATACGCCAGGTGCGTTCATGCCACGGCAGTTCGATAACCCAGCAAATCCGGACGCGCACGAACGCACCACCGCCCGCGAGATCTGGGAAGACACTGACGGCAAGGTCGACATCTTCGTCGCTGGGATCGGAACCGGCGGAACGATCACAGGCGTTGGTCGGTTCCTCAAGTCGCACAACGCGGAGATCAAGATCATCGGCGTCGAACCAGCGGGATCACCCGTCATCACCTCCGGTGTGGCCGGCAAGCACGGGATTCAAGGGATCGGAGCGGGTTTCGTGCCAAAGGTACTCGACTGCGATCTCTTGGACGAGGTGATCACGGTGAGAGACGAGGACGCGCGCACGACCTCGCGCAGATTGGCGAAGCATGAGGGGATCTTCGCCGGCATCTCATCAGGAGCGGCCATGTGGGCTGCTCTTGACCTCGCCGCTCGTGCGAAGAACGATGCGGCAACGATCGTCGTCATCCTGCCGGACACGGGCGAGCGTTACCTCTCATCAGATCTGTGGGAGGTGGATGATGTTTACTAAACTTCATGAGGACATCGCAGCCATCCTAGCACGCGATCCAGCGGCACGCAACTCCGTTGAGGTTCTGTTGTGCTATCCCGGGATGCACGCCCTGTGGGTTCATCGTATCAGCCACTTCCTTTGGACGCATCACGCCAAGCTCCTAGCACGCATGCTGTCACACGCAGCGCGGCGGCGTACTGGGGTGGAGATCCATCCGGGAGCTGTTATCGGTCGGCGGGTCGTGATCGATCACGGGATGGGGGTGGTGATTGGGGAGACGGCGAGGATCGAGGATGACGTGTTGATCTATTCCGGGGTAGTGATCGGCTCGACATCGCACCGTCACAGCATTCGTCATCCGACGATCGGGCGCAACGTCCTGATCGGCGCGAATGCAGTCCTCCTGGGACCGATACACATTGGACAGAGAGCCAAGATCGGTGCCGGTGCCATCTTGCGCGAGGACGTTCCACCAGGCGCGATCGTAGGCGTGGTGGCAAGGCCCGGGCAAGGGGAGCGCGTTCCAATCCGTGATCTTGCGGCAATACCGGCGCGCTAGGAGGAGTGAATCCTCTGCAGGGATTCATTCCCCGCCCATTGAGGCGTCCTTCTCACAAAGCTTCTTGATCCACCGCGCGCTTGCGGCGGGGTAGTTCATCAACCTACAGTTTCCGAGGTCCAAGGATGGCCCCGATAGCGAGCAGATGAGTGTGCATGCGAGTGTACCCATCCTGCCACCGGCGAAATCGAAGTGTCCTCTCCTGCACGCCGGCTCATCATCGCCATGGACGGGCTGTGAAAGCTCACTGAGAGCGACAGTCCTCCCAGTGGATCCGTTTCTCGTCGTACTGTGTTCGAGGAGGTTTCTCTTCGGCAGGGATGCCGATAGGGATGAGGGCAAACCCGAAGACGTCATCAGGCAGGCCAGCCACGGAATGGACCCTCTCCTCCAGTTCCCCGTGCAGCCCGCACCACGTCGCACCGAGGCCGAGCTGAGCAGCGGCGAGCAGCAGATTCTCGGTCGCGGCCGCCATGTCCTGATCGAACCACTTGTATCCTTCTTTCTTGCCAAAGGGGATGATCACCGCACCGGCGTCAACGCCAAAGCCCGCGTAGGGGTGGGCGCGGCAGATAGCGGAAATCTTCGCCCTGTCAGTGACAACGAGGAACTCCCATGGACGGGCGTTGTTCGCCGACGGCGCGGCCATCGCTGCCTTGAGGATCGTTACGAGCGCGTCACGCGGGATTGCCTCTCCGGTGAACTTGCGGATCGATCTGCGCTTTGCGATGAATTCCAGGGCTCTTTCAGCCATCCTATCCCTCCCTGCGTAATGCTCTTCTGTGGCTATCCGGCTTAATCGAGCTACTCACGCCCCGATGTTCCCAGCGTCCGCCAAGCTATATCGCTTCTGCAAAGGATCGCTTGCCGACCTGGATCAGCATCGGGGGTTCGAACGGGAGTTCGAGGTCCGGTGAGGTGATACGTTCTTCGTTCACCCTCACGCCCCCCTGCGTGATGAGGCGCTTGGCCTCACTGCGGCTCTTCACCAGTCCCGACCCCTGCAGCAGGGAGATCACCCAGATCACGTTCCCATCCTTCAGGAGCTCACGGTCGATCTTAACCTGTGGAACGTCGCTTGGACGTGCGTGTTGGATGTGGATGCGATCGAACTCCTCCTGCGCGGCGAGGGCCAGTTTCTCGTCGTGGTAGTGAGCCACGATCTCCAGAGCCAATCTACGCTTGGCATCGCGCGGGGAGCTGGCGATGAGGGCATCGGCCTCGCTCATGTCGAGATCCGTCAGCTGGAAGAAGTACTCGTGCAGCAGATCATCGGGGATGGAGAGGATCTTGCCGTACATCTCGCTCGGTGATTCGCCTATCCCCACGTAGTTTCCCACCGTCTGGCTCATGCTGCGTACGCCGTCAGTGCCGATGAGAAGCGGTACGGTCATGATCGCCTGTGGCTCCTGCCCATACTCACGCTGGATATCACGCCCGACGAGGAGGTTGAACAGCTGATCTGCGCCCCCCAGTTCGACATCCGCCTGGATGGCCACGGAGTCGTATGCCTGCGCCAGCGGATACAGGAATTCAAGGACGCTGATCGGCAGATTGCCCGCGAAGCGCTTGGCGAAGTCGTCCCGCTCGAGCATGCGCGCGACCGTGTACTTCGCGGTGAGGGAGATGACGTCGGCAAATGTGAGCTTGCCCAGCCACTCGGAGTTGTAGCGGATCTCCGTTCTCTCCGGGTCGAGGATCTTGAATGCCTGCTCAACGTAGGTCGACATATTCTTCTCGATGTCCTCCTGCGTCATCAGCGCACGCGTCGATGAGCGACCGGAGGGGTCGCCGATGCGCCTTGTGAAGTCTCCGACAACGAGGACTCCGGTGTGACCGAGGTCCTGAAACTGGCGCATCTTCTTCAGCGGGATGGAGTGGCCGAGGGTGAGGTGGGGGGCGGAGGGATCGATCCCCAGTTTGATCCGCAGCGGGTTCCCCGTCTCCTCCGATCTCCTGAGCTTCTCCACCAGCTCCGATTCTGGGATCAACCGATCGACGCTCGGCCGCTCCTTCAGGCCCTCTACCAATTGCTCGAATCTATCGCTCATTCTTCTCTCCTAGGTTCGCACCACGGAGACGATGCGGTCATCGTCCTCCAGGTCGATCAACTTCACCCCGCGGGCGTAGCGGCCGTAGGTGTTGATGTCGCCAGCGAGGATGCGGATCACCTTCTGTTCCGTGTTGATGATGATCTCGTCCTGATCGGAGACGATGCCGATCGACACCAGCGGGCCGGAATCGCGGTCGATCTTGATGCCCAACACTCCCTTTCCACCCCGCCCCTGCAGCGGAAAGTCGACGAGGGAGACGCGCTTTCCGTAGCCCCGCTCGGTGACCATGAGCAGCTTCTTCTCCATCGTGATATCCCGGTCGATCGCAGCAATCCCGATCACCCGGTCCCCCTCTTCCAGGCGGATCCCGATCACACCGCGCGATGGGCGCTTGGTCAAGCGGACATCCGATTCGCGGAAGCGGATCGCCTTCCCGTGCATGGTGGCGAGGAGCAGCTCACCGTCACCGTACGTCAGGTGGACGTCGACCAGGTGATCGTCATCATCAGCGTTGATGGCGATGATCCCGCTGGCGTGTACGTTCTTGTAGTCCTTCAACCGATTACGGTTGACGATCCCATTCTCCGTCGCCATGAGACAGAAGCGATCCTCGGCCGCGATGAAGTCCGAGACGGGGAGGATCGTACGCACCACCTCATCCTGCTCCAGGGGGACGACCGTGCGCAGGTTCTTGCCAACCGCATCCCGCTTGAGCGACGGGAGGCGATGCCCCTGCGTGCGGTAGACCTGCCTCCTATTGGAGAAGATGAGAAGCTCATCGCGCGCGTTTACCAGGCTGGTGATACGGACGTAGTCGTCTTCCTTCGTGCGCTGCCCGATCACTCCCTTTCCCCCTCGCCCCTGACTGTGAAACTCAATCGCCCGCGGTGCGTTGACGTATCCGCGCTGGGTGATCGATACCATCAGGTCGTAATCGGGGATAAGGCTGTTGAAATCGACGTTCCCATCCTCATCCGTGATCAGAGTGCGCCTCTCGCTCATGTACTTCTGGCTGATCTCGCGCAGCTCCCTCTTGATCGTTTCGTCCAGGAGGAGATCGCTTCCGAGTATCTTCTCGTACTCCGCTATGGCCAGTAGCTTCTCCTCGTACTCAGCGTCGATCTTGTTCCCCTCGAGGGTCGTCAATTGCGACAAGCGCATCTTCAGGATGGCGTCGGTCTGTTCATCGCTCAGAGCAAGCTCACTCTTCAGTTGCTCTGCAGCGGCGGGAGTGTCTGCCGCCCCGCGGATGATCTTGACAACACGATCGATGTTTGCAAGTGCTATCCGGTAGCCCTCCAGAATGTGGGCTCGCTTGCGTGCCACATTGAGCCGATGCTCTGTGCGGCGGCGCACAACCTCGCGGCGAAAGTCGATGAACGAGTTCAGGATCTCCTTCAGCGACAGCGTGCGCGGGTTCCCATCGATGATCACCAGAAAGACGGCAGCAAACGTCTTCTCCAGTGGGGTAAACTTGAAGATCTGGTTGAGCACCACGTTCGGGTTGGCCGACCGCTTCAGCTCGACGACGATACGCATTCCCTCACGATCCGACTCATCGCGCAGATCGGAGATTCCGTCGATCTGGCCGTTGTGCACCTTGTTGGCAATAGATTCCACGATCGTCGACTTCTTTATCTGGTAAGGGATCTCGCTGATGATGATCCGATCGTCGTCGATCTCCGCCTTGCCGCGCAGGGTCACCTTCCCCTGCCCGGTGCGGTACATGTCCTCGATCCCCCCTCGCCCCATGATGATACCGCCGGTGGGGAAGTCCGGGCCGAGGATATGCTGCATCAGATCCTTGACCGACGCCAGCGGGTTATCCATCAGCAGGAGAATGCCATCGATCAGCTCCCCGAGGTTATGTGGCGGGATCTGGGTAGTCATCCCCACGGAGATTCCCCACGCCCCGTTCATCAACAGGTTGGGGACCTTCGCCGGCAGGACAATCGGTTCCTGCAGGGAATCGTCGAAGTTCGGCATCCAATCGACAGTGTCTTCTCCAAGTTCTTCTAAGAATTCAGAAGCTATCGGAGATAGACGGGCCTCGGTATAACGCATCGCCGCAGCGGTATCCCCGTCGATCGAGCCGAAGTTTCCCTGCCCATCGACGAGGGGATAGCGGTAAGAGAACGGCTGCGCCATGTTGACCATGGTGTCGTAGATAGCGGAATCGCCGTGCGGGTGAAATTTACCCATCACCTCACCGACGATGCGCGCCGCCTTCTTGTGCGCCTTGTTACTGGTGACGCCCAGCTCGCGCATCCCGTACAGGATACGCCGCTGCACCGGCTTCAATCCATCGCGCACATCGGGGATAGCCCGCCCACGAATTACGCTCATCGCGTAATTGATGTACGACTGCTCCATCTCGTCTTCGATGAAGGCACGTTCAATCCGTTCCATACTCACCCGCCTCTAGGAAATCTCAAGTCAGATTTTACCTAAAAAGCAGATAGGATGCAACTTTAACCCGATCTAGACGATGCTAAACGGATCGACCGCATCGCGCAGAGCATCACCCATAAAGTTGAAGGCGAGAACCGATATCACAATAAAGACACCCGGAATCAACAGCCACGGATGCTCCTGAATGCCCGATATGTTCGTGGCAGCATTGAGCAGCTGCCCCCAACTTGTCATCGGCTCGTGGATCCCATAACCGAGGAACGAAAGGGCAGCCTCCGAGAGCATCATGCCAGGGATCGTCAGGGTAGCCGCGACTACAAGGTAACTGGTGACATTCGGAGCAATGTGGCGAATGATGATGCGCACATCGCTCGCCCCCGCAGCCTTAGCAGAAGAGACGAAGTCCATCTGGCGGATGGCGAGCACTTGTCCTCTGATAACACGTGCCATTCCCGCCCAACTGACGATGGTCAAAGCGCCGATTATCCCGAAGAATACAAGCACAGCGGACAGACCAAATCCAGATAGTGCCGCCCCAATGACCAGCAGAATCGGCAGGCCGGGGATCGCCATGAACACCTCACCGAACCGCTGAAGGAACATGTCAACCCCTCCGCCGTAGTAACCGGAGATGCCGCCCAAGAAGATCGAGATAGGGAACCCCAGAAGGATGACGAACGGACCAACAGCAAGAGAGATCCTCCCTCCGATCATAACGCGCGTGAACAGATCACGCCCGTATGCATCAGCACCGAACAGGAAGACCATGGCCTCATCGCCATCCTCCGAGCGAGCGCCGAAGAAGTGAATGTTGGTTTTGAAGAGCCCCAGCAAGCGATACTCTGAACCACGCACGAACAGCCTGATGTAGTACTTCTTGCTGGTATCCTCCGTAAAGACAGGGCGATATGTCTCACGGTCAAATGTGCGCTTTGTCTTGTAGACGAAGGGGCGGAGAGAGAAGCCCGACTCACTGCGAAAGTGGAGCGTCGATGGGGGAGAAAACGAGTACGAATTATATTGATCCTTGTAGTCATACGGAGCAAAGAACTCTGCAAAGACGGCCCCCACAATAAGGACCAGTATGATCGCCATACCCACGTTTCCCAAGCGATGCTTGCGAAAAGCGCGCCAAATCATCTTCCACTGAGAAGGACTCACGTACTCCTGCTTATCACCTTCTCGTGGTGGCTCCTTCTCCCTTCTGAACAATCCCATAGTCAATCAGTCTCCCCCCTGAGTTCTAGCTGTATCGGATGCGAGGATCGACCCACGCAAGCAGTATATCTGCAATTAAGTTCCCTAATAATAAAAACAAGCTAAAGAAAAGAAGCCCGCCCATAATCACGTATTGGTCCTGCATCTGAAGCGCGGAAAAGAAAGCCCTTTCCACAGTTGGCAGGTTCAGAACTATCGCAGTGATGAGCGATCCGGAGACGAGCCCAGGCAGGCTCATGCCAAGCATGCTGACGAGAGGATTGATCGCATTCCGCACAGCATGCTTATAGATCACAGTGCGTTCTGGAAGGCCCTTCGCCCTCGCCGTCTGCACATACTGGAGAGAGAGCGTGTCCAGAAGGCTTCCCCTCATGTAGCGGATGAGTCCGGCCATGCCGGATGTTCCGATAACAAGCCATGCCGGCCAGATGTGCCACAACAGGTTCCCAAACTTCGCCAGGGACCACGGGGCAGCGATGAATCTGTTGTCGAACAGCCCCCCGACCCCCAATCCGTGGTTGCCCACTTTGAATACAGCCACCAACAGCCACAGCAAGACCAAAGCGAAGAAGAAGTTAGGAATGGACAAACCAAGAAAGCCGAAGAAGGTTAGGGTATGATCGCTCGGCTTGTACTGGTGGGTCGCTGAATAGATGCCCAATGGAATTGAGATCATCCACGTCAATAGCATCGTGGTCAGGGAGACTATTATTGTCCACATGAGCCGCCCCCCCATGAACAACGTCCAGAAGACCGGCCGCATCGTCTCAAACGACATTCCAAAATTGCCATGAAGGATGATCTGCTTCAGCCACAGCCAATACTGCACCAGGACTGACTGGTCAAGCCCATATGCAGCCCGCATCTGTGCTAGGGTCTCCTGCGTAACCTGCGGGTTCATCTGAGCCCGTGTTAGGTAATCGCCAGGCATGATGTAGATAAGTAGAAACGATATCAAGGAAACAATGATGAGCAGCGGAAGCATATACAGGGTTCTACGAACGATGTATGTAATCACAGGAATCCTCCGGCCTGAATATGCGGGGGCGCAGGCTGAACCCACACCCCCGCTGCATTCAAATGTTACTTGAAGTAGCAGATATCAGCAAGCCCACCGCCACCTGGAGTGGCAACCGGGCTAGAAAGGTTACCGTTCCCTACCTTGTTGTAGTAAGCATAGGTGAACGCTGAGTTGACCGTGTACACTAGACCGAGATCATCCTTGGCCAGGGTGATCTGGTACTCCTTGTAGATCTCGAACGCCTTGTCGTTGTCCAGCGTAGACACACCGGCATCAAGGAGCTCATCGATCTTCTTCTCCACTTCCGTCGGATTGTCGGCCGCGGAGTAGTGCCAGAAGTGCAGACCACCGTCGGACTTGTAGACGTTAGCACCGTTGTTCGGCTCCGGCCCACCGGTCAGACCCAGGATAATCAGCTCGCCTGTTGAGGCGAAGAGCTTGTTGACCAGGGTGTTGAAATCGACCGGCACAAAGTTCAGCTTGAGGCCGATCTTGGCCGCACGGTCAGCGACGATCAGACAGATACCTTCACGCACCGTGTTACCGGCATTGGTGTTCAGCTCGATCTCGACCCGCGTGCCGTCCTCGTAGTCGCGCCATCCGTCACCATCGCGGTCAACAATACCGATACCGTCGAGAAGCTCTGCCGCCTTGTCGAGCGAGTACTCGAAGATCACAGCATCCTTCTCCGTGACGGGACCACCGTAGTAGTCACGCCCAGCGTAGAACGGCGACAGGTAGCTGACTGGGCTCCACTGAGGAACGGCCAGGCCATTGTACAGGGAGTCGATGATCGCTTGCTTGTCGACTAGGTGTGCCAGAGCGGCACGGAAGTCGCGCGTGCGGAAGAGGGCGCGCTCGTTGTCGTGCGTCCCTTCAGCAAGACCGATGTCCTCGTTGATCCCGATCCAGGAGGTTCCGTAGTTAGGAAGATCAGGGTTGACTAGAACCGTGAAGCCCTTCTGCGCCTCTTCACTCTTCAAGATAGGAACGTCAGCGGCACGAATACCCAGTGCATCCAGCTCACCGTTGCGGAACTTGAGCAGGGAGACGTCCTGGCTGGCCACCGTCAGCACCACGTACTTATCGAAGTAAGGAAGCTGCACCCCATTCGGATCGTAGTGGTAGTAGTAAGGGTTGCGCCGCATGGTCACGTTCTGGTCAGGAGTGTAGCTCTCAACGATGAACGGCCCCATACCGACGAGCTCAGACGGGTCTGTATCGAGTCCCCAAGCGGAGTTAAACGTGCCCACTGGGACATCGGGGTTCAGCTTATGCACGTACTGCGCAAGCGCGTGCTTCGGAAGGATGTTCGCACCCATCGAGTTGAGGATCGGGCGGAACACGACGGAAGTCGTGACCTGCACGGTATAGTCATCGATCTTCGTGACCACCGGATATGAGTCATCCGGAAGGACGAGGATGTCGCGCGTGTCCGTCTCCACGTCCTCGTTCAGATACAGGTCGTTGAACGAGAAGATGACGTCATCAGCGGTGAAAGGCTCGCCATCGGACCACTTCAACCCTTGACGAAGGTGGAACGTAATCGTCAGACCGTCTTCGGAGACATCCCAGGACTTAGCAAGTTCTGGTTCAATGGCGACAGTGACCGGATTCGTGCTGATCAAGCCCTCCAGCATGAGGCCGGTGTACTGCGTGGTGCTCGTCTCGTGAGCGGTTACATCGTTCCACTTCTTCGGATTGCTGATCGTGGCGCAATAGAAGATTCCTCCGCGTACACCCGGCTGCGCATCAGCGTAAGGCGTATCCGCTTGCCCCAATGGGATAATCTTAGCATCCGCCGGCATCGTCTCGTACCCCTGCGCAATAGCTAGGGCAGAGAAGACGAGCAGCAGACCCAACAATACCAAAACCGTTTTTTTCATTCTATGACCTCCTTATTTCTTTCCAAGACCTATTGCGCGTAGCGATTCGCCAGCGCAATCTTATAGGCACCTCGATACTCGGCGCTCTTCGTTCCAGCGATGGAAAGAAGCGTCGTCTCGAAATCGAGCGCTGTCAGGTCCGACTTAATAAGGAGCGAGGAGAGAGCAATCTCTCCGGCAACACGCAGCCCCTCACTCGAACCATTGATCGCGAGATCCTCAAGTTCTGCCTGTGTCTTGGGGTTGAATGAGAGGTAGAAACCGGACAGGGCTTCACCAGCTGCATATGCCAGTTCATCGCTGTCGTTGGTCACGGCCTGCTCCTCCAAATCCGCTGCTTTAAGAGACTTGCGCGACATGAAGTAGTATGCCTTTGCAGCAGCCAGCCTCATCTCATGAGTCTCGCCATTGATGGCAATATCCTTCAGGTAGTCGGTCAGTTTAAAGTCCTCATCGTCACTGGTGACTGAAACAAGGTAGACCTGCGCTGGCTCGATGGCGGCAGCACGGATCATCGGATCTGCGTCACCCTTGAGGATCGCCATGATCTCATCTTCAGTCTTGTCACGATACAGAATGGCAAGAGCACCACTCGCCGCGGTGCGCAGACCGATCGTTCGTCCATCCACCGCAAGGGCTTCCAGCTCCGCTTCCGTCATCGTAGCCGCATAGGAATCAGCGAGCGCCATTCCAGCTGCAGCGCTGATCTCAGGAACCAATTCATTTGACGCAATACTCTCCAGATTAGCCCCTAAACCAATCACTGAAAGCAGGGCAATCGAACTCATTACAACTACTAGTGCCCGAAGGCCAGTAAGTTTCATTCTTATACCTCCCTTATTGCATTTACCTCTGTCGATCCGACATTCCTACCTGTCGTTGCATCACCTCCAACAATGCGCAAGTCGATCTAGTGGAAGAGCTTGCAAGTCTCGTTTCATCGTTCCTAGAATACCACAGACAGAGCCTCAATGTCAATCTCGTTTCCCTCGTGCTTCCCCTTCGAGAACACGGGCAAAGCATCACTGATCCTTCCGCAACGATAGGATCGATCTAAACAGAACCTCTTCTATGTCTTTCCTCGTCGTATGACAGATCTCGGCAAGAGCGGAGTCAAAAGAGATGTACCTGCCGGAAGGTGACGTCGCTATCCACACATCGCGCACAGCACCTCCTCCGCACTCGTCGAGGAGATAGTTCATCAGAATCCCCCCCTCCAGGGCAACCGTGCTATCAGCCGTCATCCCGTAGTCGACAGAGGCGAGGGGGTACCAGCTCCCTTCACTGCGCAGGCTCCGTCCCTGCGCTTCGAGAAGGGACGCCTCTCTGGACAGGGCTATGGCCAATCCCTCTCGCAGGAGCTGAGAGTACGTATCCCTTCTCCAAGCATAGACGGGAAGGGTTCTCGCCAATTCGAGGGCGACATCGTCGCTCGGCACAAGATGGAGGGTCGCATTCTTCTCTTCAGATAGAGGGACCAGATGAATGCCCGCATCCCTGTCCCCAGTATTGGGATAGAAGAACAGCGTTATCCTCTCTGGGAGATCCGCCGCACTGAGAGCAAGCCTGTCAGCCATATCATTGTACAGCTTCTCAACGACGGACAACTCCGGCCTCTCTTCCGCAGGGAGCTGCGGGGAGATGAAGAGCCTCACGCCAGTCGCCTCTTGTACAATCCATCCGGTGTACAGAGAGGAAAACCCCATAAGTTCTTCCCTCTTGTCCCCCTCATCCAGCTGTGATACCAGCTTCTGCGCATCAGCGAATTCTCCCACAGCAAGGGCACATCGAACAGCTATCATTCTCTCACCCTGCGTGAGATCACTCTCGTCCCACGCGCTGCACTCAGTCCATGCCGTATCCGGGTACCCTGCGGCAAGCCTGTAGTAGGCCGTCAACATCGAAAAGTCAGAGGATTCCTTCCCATGTTCCCCAGCGTAGGAGTACCAGGCCCTGCCGATCTCCGCCAGAGGGGCCGAGTCGATGCGACTAATGAGGCTATCTGTTGATCCCCTTCCCCATGCCTGTTTCACCGCTCCTATTCCTCCCTCTGTTTCGATGACGAACTGAACGAATGAGGCCGCTTCCAGGCCTGCTATGTCCTCAAGGGAGGCCTCTCCATGCGCTGACAGGCTTAACAGGTCCCTCAGATCAGCAAAGAGGATCGAGGCGGTAGAGTAGGGAGAGTCGAATTGATCGTAGGCTGACTCTGCAAACCTACCTCTCTTCTCCATAAGGATCAGCTCGGGAAGCGAGTAGTACAGCCGCTTGGGAAGAGCAGCGACCACGGCATGGAAATTGCGCTTCGGATCCGCAGCGTACAGTGCCATGCCCTGCTTCAACAACTGCGAACCGCATTCCCCCCAGCCAAAGGCCAGTACCAGTTCTGCCAACCTCTGGCGAGGGGGCTCTCCAACAAGGAGATCGAGGGGAGCGATGTATCCGCCGCGCGAATTCGGGCTCTTCCTGCTGGCAATCGACGACTGCATGGAGGCCACATCGTCGTGAATGAAGACATCGATCTTCCCCGGAATCAAATCTGGGTTCACCTGCAGCAGGCTGATGAGGTCACTCAAGTCCTGCTGCAGCTCCTCCGATAACGCGCCGTGCGATGAGACCCCTTGCCCTCCCTTCTGATACCACAGAGTGAAGTGATCCGCATTGAACCTGACCGTCCCTGCCTGTTCAGGGGCCGACATCGGCTCCACCCAAAACAGGGTGAAGAGAACGATCAGTCCAATCGCGATACCAGCGATCGCAAAGCCACCCACAAAGGCCAATACCGGTCTGTTTCTAAGCATGCGAAAGAAAGAGTGGCCATCCATGTCGCAATTATACCGCATGCAGCTGTAGGCGCATCGTTGACATGGTGCGGATGGAAGCTATACTTAACCTGCTAATTGGAGGCAAGAGGCCCATAAGCAGAGGTAACTCGCACGGAATCGGCAAAACATTGGCAACAAGTCGACCTTTTGGTTCAGGGAGCCATCAGTTCACCGGGAGGAGAAGACGCGGATTCGGTTCGACATCGGTCCGTGGCCTTCGCTTTCCATCATAGACAATCATGCTAACTACATCAATCAAAACGCTGCTCACTGAAGCCTGGAGGAAGCTTGGCTTAGAGCCTGTTTCATTCTCTGTCGATCCTTCAGAAAGGCCAGAGTACGGAGATTTCTCCTCGAACATCGCCATGGCCGGTGCGAAGATCGCCAGGTCATCGCCGCGTGATCTCGCCGCCCGTATCATAGGAAACCTACCGCAGGATGCGTTCGCCAAGGTGGAGATCGCTGGCCCCGGGTTCATCAACCTCCACCTCAAAAGGGAGATGATCCACTCCTGCTTGAAGGAGATATTGCAGGATGAAGGCAAGCTCACAGCAGAGAAGATAGGAAGAGGAACGAAGCTGCAGGTAGAGTTCGTCAGCTCGAATCCCACTGGGCCGCTCACCGTCGGGCATGGACGCCAGGCGGTCCTCGGCGATGTCCTCTCCTCGCTGTATGAGCAACTCGGCTACGACGTGACCCGCGAGTACTACTTCAACGATGAGGGGAGGCAGGTCGATCTGTTGGCACAGTCGCTGTGGGCGCGCTATCGGCAGCTGTGCGGCGAAGACGTAACCATCCCTGAACAGGGATACCAGGGTGACTACCTGATCGAGATCGCGCAGCAGGTTAAAGACGACATCGCGGACGCATATCCCGTCTTCGATGAGGCTGCAAAGGGATTCTTCCGGGTGCGTGGCGTCAGCGTGATCAAGGAGATGATTAAGGACGACCTGGCGCAGCTCGGCGTTAAGTTCGACAATTGGTTCAGCGAGGCCGATCTGCACCGCCGCGGCGAGGTGGATGCCGCACTGAAGGCTCTCACCGAACGTGGCGGGACCTACAAGCAGGACGGCGCGATCTGGCTGCGCGCAGAGGATAACGGGGGGATAAAGGACTCCGTCCTCATCAGGAGCGACGGTCGGCCAACGTACTTGATGGTCGACATCGCCTATCACATGGACAAATACCGCCGCGGCTTCAATCATGTCATCGACGTGCAGGGGGCGGACCATCACGTGGAGCAGTCGTGCATGCAAGCAGCGCTAAAGATCCTCGGCTATCCACAGGACTTCCTGCGCTATGCGGTGCATCAGTTCGTCAGCATCGTGGAAGGGGGAGAGACGCTGCGCATGTCGACGCGTGCCGGGAGATTTGTGCTGCTGCGTGATCTCACGAGCGAATTGGGTCGCGATGTGGTTCGCTACTTCATGGTCGCCCGCAAGCCAGAGACGCACCTGCAGTTCGACCTGGACCTGGCGCGCGCTGAGTCGCTCGACAATCCCGTTTACTACATCCAGTACGCCCACACGCGCATCGCCTCTATCTTCCGCAAGGCGGAGGAGATCGACGATCCGAGCGAGGTCGATCTGTCGCCATTGCAGTCGCCATCAGAGCTCGATCTCATCAAGCAGCTGGACTCCTTCCCCGAGATCTTGGAAGAGGCGGCACTGCGCTTTGCCCCGCACCTGCTGGCCGAGTACGCCCTCAACCTCGCGCGCGCGTTTCACGCCTACTACGCCGACCACCGCGTGCTAGGGGAGGAGACCGATCTGATGCAGGCCCGTTTGGCCCTGTTGTCGGCGGTGCAGATGGTCTTCAAGAACAGTCTGGAGATTCTCGGTATGTCAACCCCGGAGATGATGTGATGGCGTGGATAGATAGGCTTAAGAAGGGATTGAGCAAGGCTCGGTCAGGGTTTGCCGGTTCGCTGGGCAGTATCCTTAAGGCCGGTAAGAAGTTGAGCGCGGATCAGATCGAACAGATCGAGGAGATCCTCATCGCGGGCGATGTCAGCGCCGGTCTGGCGATGGAATTGACGGAGAGCCTCGCCGAGCACAGCAGAAAGGAGCTGGAGGACGGCGGCCTCATGGCTGTCCTCAAGCAGGAGATACTGGAGAGGCTGAGCGGATGTGAACGCGGATTAACCCTGCGCGAAGACGGTCAGCCGACCGTGCTCGTCCTGACCGGGGTCAACGGCTCGGGGAAGACGACGACCGCAGCTAAGATCGCCGCGCGCCTGCGCGAGCGTGATCCTAAGGTCCCGATCACATTCGCCGCGGCGGATACGTTCCGCGCAGCGGCGATCGACCAGCTCGCGGTGTGGGCCGAGCGCATCGATGTCGATCTCGTCCGCCACAACATAGGAGCCGACCCGTCGGCGGTCGTCTTCGACGCCATCGACCACGCACAGAGGGTGGGAGGGATCCTCATCGTCGATACGGCCGGCCGCCTGCAGACCAAGCACAACCTGATGGAGGAGCTGGCGAAGATCGAGCGCACGGTTAAGAAGAAGCTGGGGCGCGGATCGGACGAGAGGATCCTCGTCCTCGACGCGACGACCGGCCAGAACGGCATCTCGCAGGCGAGCAAGTTCCACGAGGCGATAGACTTGACCGGGATCGTGATCACCAAGCTCGATGGAACGGCGAAGGGAGGGGTGGTACTATCGATCTGGGATCAGCTTCACCTGCCGCTCCTCTACATCGGGGTGGGCGAGGACAAGGAGGACCTGCACGAGTTCTCCGCGGAGCAGTTCGTGGAGGCGCTGTTTGAGAATTGATATTTCGAGTCATCGAACGATCTTATGATCGATCGCTGTAACCTACGGAGGTGTTTTACAAGTGAAGTACGTGTATTTTTTCAGCAAGGGAAAGAGCGAGGGGAGCGCCTCGATGAAGGACCTCCTCGGAGGAAAGGGGGCGAACCTCGCGGAGATGGCCAGTTTAGGAATCCCCGTTCCGCCGGGGTTCACCATCTCAACCGAGGTCTGCCGCTATTACGAGGAGCACGATAAGACCTACCCGGAGTCCCTCAAGGCAGAGGTGGAGAACAACCTCCGCCAGTTGGAGGAGGTCACCGGGATGAAGTTCGGGAGCGCCGAGTCGCCCCTCCTCGTATCGGTGCGCTCCGGCGCGGCGATCTCCATGCCCGGGATGATGGACACCGTCCTCAACCTCGGGCTCACCGATGAGACCGTGAAAGGGCTCGTCGCCCGCACAGGGAACGAGAGGTTTGCCTACGACTCCTACCGGCGGCTGGTGCAGATGTACGGCGACGTCGTCCTCGGGCTGAAGCCGGAGACGAAGACCGACCCCGACCCGTTCGAGGAGATCCTCGAGCAGGTGAAGGAGAAGAAGGGAGTGAAGCTCGACACAGAGCTCGAAGCAGAGGACCTCAAGGAGCTGGTGAAGCTCTTCCAGAAGGCGATCTCGGATCGATTGGGGGTGGAGTTCCCGCAGGACCCGATGAAGCAGCTGTGGGGGGCGATCGACGCCGTCTTCGGTTCGTGGAACAACCCCCGCGCCATTAAGTACCGTGAGTTGAACGACATCCACGGCCTGATCGGAACGGCGGTCAACGTGCAGACGATGGTCTTCGGGAACATGGGCGAGACCTGCGGCACCGGTGTCGCCTTCACCCGCAATCCCGCCACAGGGGAGAACGTCTTCTACGGCGAGTACCTGATGAACGCGCAGGGGGAGGACGTCGTCGCCGGTATCCGCACCCCGCAGCCGATCTCCACACTGAAGGACGTCATGCCGGAGGCGTACGAGGAACTGTTGCAGATCAGAAAGACGCTGGAGGATCACTACCGCGACATGCAGGACATCGAGTTCACCATCCAGGACAAGCACCTGTACATGCTGCAGACCCGCACAGGAAAGAGGACCGCTGCAGCGGCCGTGCGGGTGGCGGTGGAAATGGTGGGCGAAGGGCGCATCAGCAAGGAGGAGGCGCTGACCCGCGTGACGCCGGAGCACATCGACCAGCTCCTCCATCCGATGTTCGACCCAGCTGAGGAAGAGAAGGCGACACAGCTGACCAAGGGTCTCCCGGCGAGCCCGGGCGCGGCCACAGGAACGGTCGTCTTCTCAGCTGAGGAGGCGGAAGCCGCGGCCAAGGAAGGGAAGAAGGTCGTCCTCGTACGCATCGAGACCTCACCTGAGGACATCGGCGGGATGAGCGCGGCGGAGGGGATCCTCACCGCGCGCGGAGGGATGACGAGCCACGCCGCCGTCGTCGCCAGGGGGATGGGCAAGTGCTGCGTCGCCGGCGCAGGAGACCTGGTGATCGATTACTCCGCCGGGAAGTTCTCCGTAGGCGGGAAGACGATCAACAAGGGCGACCCGATCAGCCTGAACGGCTCGACCGGCGCCGTCTACCTGGGGAGCGTCCCCACGATCGAACCTGTGCTCTCCGGCAACTTCGGCACCCTCCTCTCCTGGGCCGACGAGGTGCGCCGCCTCGGTGTGCGCACGAACGCGGACACCCCGCACGACGCGGAGCAGGCGGTCAAGTTCGGCGCTGAGGGGATCGGCCTCTGCCGCACCGAGCACATGTTCTTCGAGGGAGAGCGGATCATCGCCGTGCGCGAGATGA